>DAOWML010000100.1 GCA_030643125.1 Bacteroidales bacterium | reverse complement strand
GGAGAAAAATCATCGGAAGTAAAAACAAGTATTACAACTCATGTAAATACAAAAATCAACAGCAGAAACACATTTAGCTATGGTTTAATAGCAGACAGGTACTTCGTGAATTTTGCAGATAGCATGGTTACTAACGGACAGTTTGAAGTCAATACTGATGTTAGTGAAGAGTTTAATTTATTTCAGTTATATACTCAGTTCAAACATAAATTCACCAATAATTTAGAGCTATATTTAGGCTTACATTCTCAGTATCTTGATATGAATAACACCTATTCATTAGAGCCGCGAATGGGTTTCAGCTGGAGTTTAAATGAAAAAAACTCATTCAAGATTGGTTATGGATTACACAGCCAAACTCAACTTAGAATTATCTATTATACCCAAACTAAACTTGATAATGGAAATATAGTTTTTACAAATAAGAATCTTGATTTCTCAAAAAGCCATCAACTTATTTTAGGTTTTGATCATTTATTTAGTGATATACTGCGATTAAAAATTGAAACTTATTACCAACATTTATACGATGTACCTGTTAAAGAAAGCCTGCCTGAATACTCTGTTCTTAATTTTGGTGCCGAATATTTTATTGAACGAATCGATAGTTTAACAAATGATGGTACAGGCGAAAACTATGGTATTGAATTTACCTTAGAAAGATTTTTGTCAAATAATTTTTATTTCTTAATAACTACATCCTTATATGAATCAAATTATAGAGGATACGACGGAATAAAAAGAAACACTGCATTTAATGGTAATTATGCCATAAATGTTTTAGGAGGATATGAAATACCTTTTAAAAAGAACAATGCTTTTTCGATTGGATTAAGAACAACATATGCAGGAGGAAGACCATATGTACCTTATGATGTTGAAGAAACTATTTCGCAAGGTATTGAAGTACTTGATTGGGATAATGCCTATGAAGTCAGACAAGAAGATTACTTTCGTATTAATTTAAGACTTGGAATACGGAAAAATAAACCCAAATTTAATGTTGAGATTGCTATGGACTTGCAATACAGAACGGATTATACAAGCGTTTATGAACATAGAATTGATCCATTAACAGGCAAAATATATCATAATTACGAAATGGCATTGTATCCAATGGCAAGCTATCGAATACAATTCTAATTATTTCTAAAACATAATGTTTTGTAATTAAGCTGTTGAATTTATAAATTTGTAATGATCGGTCAGAAATTGGCATTATCTTTGAAATATCAATTACCTAAAATTTTAAACTCTATACTGTCATGAAAAAAATTATTCTTCTATTATCAATTACTTTTTTTTTAAATAATATAACTATTGCACAAAATTACGTTGCTGCCGTTTTGGACAAAGAATTTTGGGGATATATTGATGAAAATGGAAATTTCATTGTACCACCTATGTATAATGCTGCAAAAGATTTCTCCTCGGGAATAGGTCTTATTAAGAATCTTAGCGAATGGTACTATATAAATAAAGAAGGTATAATTATTAACAGCACCAGTAATTATATCACACGATATAGCTTTTCTGAAGGACTTGCACGAATAGAGCAAAAAAATCTTTGGGGATATATTAACACATCCGGCAAAATAGTTATTCAACCTCAGTTTACAGAAGCAAGTGATTTTAAAAATGGTGTTGCTGCAGTCAGATCTCGCAGTTTATGGGGTTTTATCGATACAAAAGGAAATTATTTTATTGAACCCAGATTTAAAGACAGTAAAAATTTTGAAAGTGGCGTGGCAAAAGTTAAAAACGATGATGGCTGGATTTTTATTAATTCAGAAAAAAACACATTTCCAATGAATGCAGATCAATATGAAATATTGAAAGATTTTTCAGATGGCATGGCATACGTTGTTAAAAATCGAAGATTTGGATTTATCAATACCCAGGGACAATTAGTTATTCAACCTCAATTCGACGATATTGGAAACTTTAAAGATGGATATGCACCTGTTGAAGTAAATAAACAATGGGGATACATTAATAAATCAGGAGGTTACCTGGTTAATCCCAAATATGAAGTTGCTAAAGAATTTAAAAATGGCATGGCTTTAGTAAGAGAAAGAAATGGCTACTTTTATATTAATACATCAGGACAAGAAATTGGGAAAAATGCCAGTTATGAAATAAAATACAGTTTTTCTGATGGATATGCGCGCATCATACAACGTGGCAGATGGGGTTTTATTGATAAATCCGGTAAAATAGTAATTTCAGCTCAATACGAAAAAGTAGAAGACTTTAGTAATGGTTTAGCCGCTGTACTTAGTAATGGCAAATGGGGTTATATTAATAAAAATGGAGAATTAGTTATTGATTTTAGATTTAGAAAAGCTTATGGCTTTATAAAACTTTAGATTATATATATAGATAATACTGAGTCGTTCATAAATATTGTGAACGACTTTCTTTTTTAAATTATATAGAATCTTTTGTTATCTTCGCAAACAGCGATTTTTAGATTACATACATGAAAATACTTTTAATAAATACTCCCCGATCGCCACATAATATGATTCTTGAGTCTGCACCTGCAGTAGCTAAAAAATATATTCACAAGAAATTAATCGGGCCACCTCTTGGTTTACTTACAGTTGCCGAAGCGGTAAAAGATCATGATGTTTTTGTATTCGACACAAAAGGTGAATATGACCTTCATCCGGAAACCACACCTCCATTAAAAGAACTTGTTTTAAAGTTGCTCAACGAGCACAAACCAGATGTTGTGGGAACTACAACAATAGCTTCTGAATCTTATTATGCTATTGAAATTCTTCGGGCTGTTAAAGAATATAATCCGGAGATTTTAACTGTTGTCGGTGGTTTACATGCAACACTCTCTACTAATGATTTTACTGATTCATCGGTCGATTTAATTCTACCGGGTCAGTCTGCCCATACCTTTAAACAAGTTATTACTGCAAAAGAAAAAAATATCCCATTTGAAAATATCCCCGGAATAATTATAAATAAAAATGGAGTATTAATAAAATCAAAAAATAAAATAATTGATTACAATTCGGCTAAAGAAGACTTCCTGTTTCCAAATCGGAAACACTTAGAAAGATGGAAAGAAACATATAAAGTCGGTAATAATCCTTATCCTTCAACTTATCTTTTCACATCTCTTGGATGCCCTTATAAATGTACGTTTTGTGCTATCTGGTGTCAATATGATGGTAAATATTTAAAACGCGATGTTGAAAGTATAATTGACGAGTTAAAACAAATTGATGATTATCCTATTGTTCGTTTTGCAGATGCCAATACTATAGTTGATCCTAAAATCATAAATAAGCTTTTCGATCGAATTAACCAGGAAGGTATAAAAAAGACTTTCGTAATGGATATCAGAACCGATACAGCCGTTAAATATCCTAAACTAATTGAGAAACTTGCTAAAGGAGGTTTAAAAGTTGTAATATGTGGATTTGAGTCTTTCCGTGAAGAAGAGCTTAAAAAATATAATAAAAGTTCCGGAGCAAAATTGATTCATGAAGCCATTGATATCTTTCATCAAAATGATATTATGTTACGAGGTAATTATGTTATACCAAACAACTATGATGAATCTGATTTTAATGCATTATCTGATTATACAAATTCGCATAAAGTAACTTATGCCGGTTATACCATTCTCACACCAATGCCCGGCACTCCGTATTACGAAGAAGTAAAAGATCAAATTATTGATTTCGACCTATCAAAATATAACTTTTTTAACAGCGTTTTAAAGACGAAACTCCCACTTGAAAAGTTTTACGAAAACGTTGGGAAATTATGGCTTATTAAAAAGGGAACTGATGTAATATAATAGTTTAGAGTTTAGAGTTAATATTCAGAATTAGTAATTCTTAATTATTTTTTTATTAAATTAGCTTATCATTAAAAACAGGAGGAATTTATTATGAAACGTAAACATGCTATTACTTGGATTTTATCATTATTTGTTTTCCTGCTTTTCTCTGTTAGTACTTTTGCTAATAAAACATCAGTAAAAGTAATTGCCCCTGAAAAAGCTGAAAAAGGCACAGAAATAACTATTAAGATTGAAATCACCCATATGGGTAACACCAAAGGACATTATACCGATTGGGTTTTGGTAAAAGTAAATGGTGAAGAATATAAAAAATGGGAATATTCGAAAGAAAATTTACCTGAAACTCAAAACTTTACTTTAGAGTTTAAAATTAAAGCAGAATCAAACCTCGAAATTGTTGTAGAAGGAAACTGTAACAAGCATGGTTCAAAAGGTGAAGATAAAGTAACCGTAGTCGTAGAATAAAAAGAAAGCTATGATCTTCGGAATTAATATAATTTTATGGCTTGGAATAATTAATCTTATACTTATATTATTCCAGCTTTTAAGTGGTTTGCGTATAATTAAAGTAAAATACAAATTACATAAAACACTTGGTATTATATTCTTCTTTACTGCTTTTATACATGGAATTTATGCATTAGTAATTAATTATATTTAAATTAAAATCAATTATTAAAACTGTAAACTATGAAAATTTTAAAAACTGTTGTATCTGCATTTTTAGTATTAAGTGTAACTGCAATTCAAGCACAAAAAATCAAAGTAACTAATGGTGATTTAAGCTTCCTTAAAGGACAATCAGAAGTATTATTAGAATATGACTATAGTGAAATGGCTGTAGGGAAATTTGATAAGGAAGAAGATTATGTTGCTAAAAAAGTAGCTGAATATAATGAAGCCGAAGCAGGAAGAGGTGATACATGGAAAGATAACTGGGAAGGCGATAGAGAAGGTAGATATCATCCAAAATTTGAAGAGCTTTTAAATCATTATACTGCAAAAGTGAATTGTAATTTTGACCAGACAAATATTAAGGCAAAATACACTTTAATTTTAAAAACAACTTTTACTGAGCCTGGGTTTAACATTGGTATTGTGAAAAAAGACGCAATGATTAATGTTGAAATAAAATTTGTTGAAACAGCTAATAACGAGAATGTTCTTGCTGTTATTACAATGACAAATGTTCCCGGTCGTGGTATGGGTAATGATTACGATGCCGGTTATAGAATTCAGGAATCTTATGCAAAATGTGGAAAATCTCTTGGTGCATATTTGACGAAAAAAGCTTTTAAATAATTTATGTTTTTTGATAAAATGAAAAGGAACCTCAATTGAGATTCCTTTTTTTTATATTTTATAAATTGATTTCATTTTATAATTACCTGCAATAAATCTGGATATTTTCTTTAAATCTTTTCCTGCACCACATTCATAAATTTCACTTACATTATTTTCAATCAGTTTTTGCATTGTTTTATACCAGTTAATTTTACCTGTTAAGTTAGAAATCAATTCTGATTTTATTTCCGATAATTTTGTAAATTCTCTCTGATCATAAGTAGAAATAATGGGAATTTCTGCACTCTTTATTGAAATGGTATTAATAAACTTTTGAAATGGCTCTGAATATTTTAAAAGATATTTGGAATGATAAGGAGTATCTACGGTAAGTTCTGCAGCAGAAAAGGCTCCCTCTTCTTTTGCCTTTTTAAGTACCAAAAGAACATCATCTTTTTTCCCGGCAATAACAAGCGAATGTTCATTGTTAATATTAATTATTTCTATATCAGGAGCACTATCTTGAATCAAATTTCCCACATCTTCTGTAGATAATCCAATTATTGCACCCATCCCATAAATCCTTGTTTTGGTTAAATTCTTTACCAGGTTATAAGCATTAAATATTAGTTTTGCACCATCTTCAATTGTAATAGATTTTGCAGCATATAAAGATGCATATATTCCCATACTATAACCTGCTATTAATTCAGGAACAATACCTTTCTTTTGTAGTATATCACTAAATGCACAACTTAATAAATAAGCTAAAAGCTGAGAATTTAACTCATCGTTTCTATATACATCAGTATTATATGAAAACTCAGGTAAATCAATATTCAGAGCAACAGAGGCTCTATGCAGATAATCATTAAAATCAACAGAGTTTTTATCCAGAAATTCTATTTCGTTTCGGGTAAATTCAGTAATAAATGCCGGAAAAATAAACGCTGATTTATTAATCATTTATAATTATTTTATTAATAAAACTTTAAAAATAACATATTGCTCATTAATCTGAAAATCGGCCTTAATATCAGTAATTTTTAACTCTCTGAAAATATTATTGATTTTATTTGATTTTAATATTTCAAAATCATCTTCGTTTATAAAGATAATCTCAATATCCTTAAAGTCTATATCGTTATTATTTATAGCTTTATAGAAAGCTTCTTTAAAACAAAAGCCTTTTAAAAAGGCTTCTTTTCCAAAAATTGAAAAATTCTCAATTTCTTTTGATGTAAAAAGATTGTAAACTAAATCCGATAATCTTCCCTTCTCAAAGTAGTGCTTATCGAAACGATAAATTTCTTCAATATCGATACCACAACTGAAGATCATAGTTTTGAGTTTCAAATTTCAGCTTACTATTTTACCAATAAACAATATCCTGTATCCTGTATCCTGTATCCTGTATCCTGTATCCTGTATCCTATTACTCTATTTCAAGAATATCATTTTCGTGCTCAATAATAAGAAGCTGCATATCAATTAATTCACCAATAGTTTGAACAGGATTTTTTACAGCATATTTACCAATGGTTTTTAACTCTATATTTAAGTTATACTTCTTCTTAAAAATCTCTATTAACTCTAAAAACATTAACGAATCACCATCTAAATCACTAATAATATTTGAATCTTCTGATATTTCATCAATTTCTATTTCGCATTCTTCAGCAAAAAAATCCAACACTACTTCTTTTACTTCATTTTTAGTTTTATCAGTAATTTGAGCCATTATTTTATATTTATTCTGTTATTAAATTATCAACTTCTTCTTTTTTTAATTCTTGCCATTGAGGATTTTCAAATTTCTCATCTTCAATATCAAAATCTACTTTAAAAAACGATTCCCGATTAAATGACAGCTTCGTTTTTTTGTATGGAGTATGTTCAATAAAAACTAACTGGTTATAATCAATTTCATATTTATCACAAAGTTCTTTTGCAAGTTTTGTATTCCATTCTGTAATTGATGTTCCCGGATTTTCATCAAACAAATCAGTTGCAATAATAATTGTATTATCTTTTTTCTTTACAATTTTCAATCCACAAATTGAAGGGATATCCCATAATCCGTTAAAGTTATATACCTGATCTTGATAGTTATTCATGTTTGCCCTCGGTTTGAATAAATTGCGTTTTAATGCGGTTTATTTTTTGGTATCTTCTCGTCTTTCTCATTTGTTTTTTTTTGAATGTCGAATATCGAACACCGATTAACGATTTTTGATTTATTTATGATTGAAGATTCTTTTGTGCAGTTTCAATACTTTTTACAAAAATTGAAATCAACTCATTATTTTCTTCCTTTACTTTTATTATTTTATTTTCAGTTTTATATAGTTTGCACCGATGAATTATTTTCAGACAAACAAATGTCTCTCGCAATTCCTTCAAAATTACTTTCATTTTATGAATAAAGTCTTTTCTTGATTCCGCACTTTGTGGCTCCTCCGTAATTCAATGAAACTGATGTCCCGGAACGAACTAACTGTCCAGATAAATGATTTTCTGCTTTTGAATTAGGCATTTCATTTACAATCTCAATTATCAAAACTAAAAACTCAATCAATCGTTCTTCCCTGCCTTGCCGGC
>DAOWML010000164.1 GCA_030643125.1 Bacteroidales bacterium | reverse complement strand
GCTGACAATCAACACATGTTAAGGGTTGACGAAGAAATTGATACAGAGCTCGATACAGAAACAGAAAAAAAATTCATAAATAAAATCCTAACTATACTTTCTGACAAACATATTGATGCAATCATTTTTGAGGATTACGATAAAGGATGTATAACACCTGAAGTAATTAAAAGTGTAGTTGAATTTGCTAACAAAAATAATATTCCAACTCTTGTAGATCCCAAGAAGCGTAATTTCATGGAATATAAAAACGTAACGCTTTTCAAACCTAATTTTAATGAGCTAGTTGATGGATCAAAGATTTATATTAAGAAAGGCGATTTTGATGGAATATTCACCGCATCACAAAAACTACATTCAGAACTATCGGCTAAATATCTTTTAATAACACTTTCCGAACTTGGAGTTTTTATAAGCTATAATAGTTCGTACCAGACTATACCTGCAGAAATTCGTGATATAGCTGATGTTTCAGGTGCTGGCGATACTTTAATAGGAACAGCAAGCCTATGTCTGGCTGCAGGCTTAGAACCTGAATTAATTGCTGGAATATCAAATTTGGCAGGAGGTCTGGTTTGTGAAAAAGTAGGTGTTGTGCCCATTAATAAAGAGCAATTATTTCAAGAAACAATTGAAAAATATTCATAATCAATTTATAAACACCAAAATTTATACAGATATTCATTTTATTGAAAATGGTATTTGGAAAATGATATTTGATTTTAAAATCATTTCACTTTAAGGGTCAATTATTTGATTAAAATCACAAAACAATTTGTTAACAATTTGTTCATAACTCTAAAAAAAATGTTTACAATTCTTATCTTCGTGAAATAGAAAAACGCGATAAAATTGTACTTTTGAATTCCTATTTTTGTAACGAATACTATAACAACAGGTTTATTCCTAAAAATATATCTCTATGGCAAAAGTAATTGCATTAGCAAATCAAAAAGGTGGTGTAGGAAAAACTACCTCCGCAATTAATTTAGCAGCAAGTTTAGCTATTCTTGAAAAGAAAGTTTTAATCGTTGATGCTGATCCACAAGCAAATGCTACGTCAGGAACGGGCTTTGATATAAGAGCTATTAAGACGAGTATTTATGAATGTCTTGTTGATGGTCAGGATCCTAAAAACATAATCTTAAACAGTGCTATTGAAGGTTTAGATTTAATTCCTTCTCACATTGATTTGGTAGGTGCTGAAATTGAAATGCTAAATCAACCTAACAGGGAATATATATTAAAACACGTAATCGAAAAAGTAAAAGATGATTATGATTATGTTTTAATTGACTGCGCTCCATCACTTGGATTAATAACTGTTAATTCTTTAACCGCAGCTGATTCAATAATTATTCCGGTGCAGTGCGAATATTTTGCTCTTGAAGGATTAGGAAAATTATTGAATACAATTAAAATTATTCAGTCTCGTTTAAATAAAGAACTTGAAATTGAAGGTTTTCTTTTAACAATGTACGATCCGCGACTAAGATTATCGAATCAGGTTGTTGATGAAGTTAAAAAACATTTTCAGGATATGGTTTTCGAAACTATTATTCAAAGAAATATTAAACTAAGCGAAGCTCCAAGTTATGGCAAACCGGTTGTATTATATGACGCAGCTTCAAAAGGATCAGTTAATTATTTAAATCTTGCACGGGAGCTCTTGCAGAAAAATGATGAAACCAAAATTGCAAACGCAGAAAAAGTAGTAAAATAAATAAGGACTTATAATTTACGAAAAATGGCAAAACGAAATGCATTAGGACGAGGATTAGGAGCATTAATTGATGACGCAGGTTATGAACGTATTGTTACTGCTGATGCAGTTAACGAAATTGATATTGACAGGATTGAAGCAAACCCTTTTCAGCCTCGTTCAGGTTTTAATGAAGAATCACTTGAAGAATTAGCAAGATCTATTAAAGAATTAGGAATTATTCAACCAATAACTATTAGAAATCTTGATGACCATAAATTTCAGTTGATTTCAGGAGAAAGAAGGTTACGTGCTGCTCAAATGGCAGGATTAAAAAAGATTCCTGCATTTATACGTTTTGCCGATGACCAGGGAATGCTTGAGATGGCATTGGTTGAAAATATTCAGCGTGAAGACTTAGATGCTATTGAAATTGCAATTAGCTTTCAGCGTTTAATCGAAGAGTGCAAACTTACCCAGGAAAGTATGAGTGAACGAGCTGGTAAAAAGCGTTCAACTATTTCTAATTACCTTCGATTATTAAAATTGCCTGCTGAAATCCAGCTTGGTATTCGCGACAAACAAATTACGATGGGGCATGCCAGAGCTTTAGTGAATATTAATAATGAAAAAACCCAGCTTAATATCTATTACAAAGTTATTGATGAAGGATTATCGGTTCGTAAAACAGAAGATATAATTCGTGATGTTAATACTCCAAAAGTAAATGGAACAAAAGAAAAAGTTCGATTACCGGAAGAATACGAACAACTAAAAAAGCATTTGGCAGACCACTTTGATGCAACTATTGATTTTAAACGAAACAATAAGGGAAGCGGGAAAATCGTTATTCCTTTCAAATCTGATGAAGATTTAGAAAGAATAATGGGGATTATTGATAAAATGAAATAATTTTGCCCCGGTAACAAATTAAAAAATAAATGATTTTGCTGGGAAAAAATCTAAAAATCTTTTTATCCATAATACTACTTATTAGTACTGTTTCTATCGGGAAAGGCCAAACTACATCCTCTTCCGATAATTATAATCAACAAGAAGAAGATATTTCTGAAATCCATTCTCCTCACAAAGCTACCATGTATTCTGCTCTTGTTCCGGGACTAGGTCAGATATACAATGAAAAATACTGGAAACTTCCTGTAATTTACGGAGCAACGGGTATTTTAATTTATGCTTTTAATTTTAATAACGATCAGTATAATAAATATAAAAATGCTTATGCTGATATGGATGCCGGCAAAATAACAGAATTTGAAGGAATTACGGAAAAAACTACATTAATAAGAGCAAAAGACGGTTACAAGCGTGATCGCAATCTTAATGTAATATTATTAGGAGCAGTATACCTGCTTAACGTAGTTGATGCTACAGTTGATGCACATTTGTTTAATTATGAAATGACCGATGACCTTTCTCTTAATGTTCAGCCTACAATAAAAAAGACTGCTGATTATCAAAATACGTATGGCCTTTCATTACAGTTTAGCTTTTAAACATTATTTATTATTTTATTAGATCGATTTTATTTAACAATTTATAACAAAAATCATTTCCTTTTCTAACATAATTGTAGTTATTTCGGGCTTTTAATTAAAATTTTTTCATAAAATAAAATCAATATGTACAAAAGATTATTTTTAACTTTAATAATATTTCCTCAACTTATATTATGTCAGGCCAATTCGTTAATTAATGATAAGGACTCCTTAGCATTTAATCCCGTAATAAACTCTAATTTTGAAACAAATCTTGATAGTTTAATTAATTTATGGTATGTAAAGAATGCCATAAAAACAGATTATAACTCCCTTGAAAATGATACTGTATCTGTAATTCCGGAATTTTCAGATTCGGTTTACATTGAAAGACTTCAAAATATTCCTTCAATAATTGATTTATCATACAATAAAATAGTTCGTAATTATATTCATGTTTACACAAAACAAAGAAGAGAAAGTGTAGGAACCATGATAGGAATGGCTGACTACTATTTCCCTAAAATTGAAGAAATCTTTGAAAGTTATGGCATACCAACAGAGTTAAAATATCTCGCCATTATAGAATCTGCATTAAACCCCCGTGCAGTTTCAAGAGTAGGAGCAACAGGAATGTGGCAGTTCATGTATGGTACGGCACGTATGTATGACTTAACTGTAAATTCCTTTGTTGACGAACGTCGTGATCCGATAAAATCAGCACATGCAGCAGCTTTGTTTATGAAAGATTTATATTCAATGTTTAACGATTGGACCTTGGTAATTGCAGCATATAATTGCGGGCCCGGAAATGTGAATAAGGCGATAAGACGTTCGGGAGGCAAACGCGATTTCTGGCAAATATATTATCGCCTACCCAGAGAAACGCGAGGATATGTTCCTGCCTATATTGCAGCTACTTATACATTTAATTACTACAAAGAACATGGCCTTACACCTCGATTCCCGCAAATACCCATTGCAACAGATACTATAATGATTTCGGATAACCTACATTTAAAACAAGTTTCTGAAGTTTTAGATATTCCTCTAAAAGCTTTGCGCGATTTAAATCCCCAGTATAAAAAAGATATTATTCCTGCTAAAGGAGGTCATTACCCTTTAACTATCCCAATGGATTATATAGGAAAATTTATTGATCAGCAAAATTCCATTTTTGCCTATAAAGATTCAATTTTTTTCAATGCCGATAACACTATAAAGAATCCTCAACGATCTTATTATGTACCACAAGCACCAACCAATCGTGATAAACTTATTTATACCGTAAAATCAGGTGACAATCTTGGATTTATCTCAGAATGGTATCATGTTAGAACCTCAGATATTCGTTACTGGAACAATATTCGTGGAAACATGATTCGTGTTGGCCAAAAGCTTAATATTTACGTTCCCAAAAGTTCTTCAAAAAAATATGCAGATATTAATAAACTCTCCTTCGAAGAAAAACAACGAAGAATAGGAAAAACAAGCACGCGTTCTGAAGAAATTAAGACTGATCCAATAGACAAAAACTATGTTTATTATAAAGTTCGTTATGGAGATACGCTTTGGGAAATAGCTAAAAAATATTCCGGAGTTACAGAAAATGACATTATGAAGCTTAATAATATTACAAATGGCAAATCTTTGAAAGCCGGACAGCACATAAAAATAAAACCAAAGGGATAAAAAAAGGCTCAGAAATAACTGAGCCCTTTTATTAAATTATCTGTACTCTATATTAATTTTCTAGAGAAGCCTTATATCTTTTTTCCTGATCTTTGATTAAGCTTTGAAGTACTTCAACTTTACGATCATATTTTTTAGTTTTTAACATCTTTATTTTCATAATATGACGTCTTGCATTCTGGTAATCATTTAACCAACAATAAGCTTCGGCACAATTTAAATGAGTAACTGCAGTAACTTTTAAATTAATTCTGGCTTTCTTATCTTCTTTATCAGATTCTTTTAATGCAGATTCCCAATTGCTTATAGCTTCCTTAATATATGTTGCGGCTTCATCTTTATTATCTATTAAATAGCTATAGCCAGTAAATATTTGCTCATAAGCATTAAAATACTCATCGTATTCATATTTTTTAGGTTTAACCATTGCAATAGATGAAGTTTTCTGAACAGTTGAATAATTAAACTGACTATTTAAATAACCATTCAGAGCTTTCAAATTATCTCTAGTTTCTTTTTCATCAAGCTTATTTAAATATGAGATATTATTTTCAGCCCAATATTTATTTAGTGCACGTACGGTAGCAAATTTCTTTGTATTCTTTGTTTTGAAGTTTTTAAATTCAGCCATTTCGCTGTACTTTATTTCTTCATCAAAATTATCATATAATTTAACCTCTATAGGATGTTTATACGAAATCTTATAATGGTATCTTGTAGTTACAACGTCATCATTCTCTTCTTCTAATGTTTCTTTTTCTATTAAGTATTCAAATCCTAATAATATTACTTCAATTTTAAAATCTGCATTTCCACTTAACTCATAACCATCAAATTTTACTCTTGATGAAACATCTCCGGCATT
>DAOWML010000213.1 GCA_030643125.1 Bacteroidales bacterium | reverse complement strand
TCCAGATTGTAAATGTAAATAGCAGAGTTGGTTGATAAAGTATATTTTCTGCCAGCCATTTTCTTACAAGTGTAAGTTATTTCTTCACTGTCAGGGCTCCAGTTAATTTGTTCCATTCCTCCGAAAGGTTCCATAGGGCTGTCGAATCTTTCGCCTCCCATTATATCAATGGAATTACTTAACGATTTACCATCATAGTCGGCAATAAAAATATGACTGTAGGTATAATCGTGCCATTTATCCCAATGTCGGTACATTAAATCTGTCTCGATTCGGGCTTCTGCTTTTGGAAGATCGGGATACAAATCAACAACAGATTTGTCTAATTTTACATCTTTAATAAATGCGATTTTTGTTTGATCGGGAGAATATTTAAACCCGTTAAGCCCGTCTTCAATATCAGAAATTTGAATACGATTAGAACCGTCCGGATTCATTTCCCACATTTGCAAATTACCGCTTTCCGTACTTAAAAATCCTATTTTCTTACCATCAGGACGCCAAATAGCAGAATATTCACCTGATTCAGTATTAGTAATATTAGTAGCTTCTCCACCGTCAACAGGTAATATGAATAATTCCCTGTTTCCCCTGTTTTTTTCTATGTTGTAAAATGATACTCCAAATAAAACAGTTGAGTGATCTGGTGAAACTTCCACTCCGCTGACTCTTCCAAACGACCATAGAACTTCAGGAGTCAGAATGTCAGATGATAGCTTAATCTTGTCAACAGGGTTGTTTATTTCAAGTTTTTTTTCTTTTGAGCATGAAAAAAAGATCAAAATAAACACAATACCCAATATTAAATGTAATCTTTTCATTATATTCTATCCCTTGTTATTTGTAAATGATTCGTGAATTTTTGTTTCAAGTTCATCGGCTAATTCAGGGTTGTCTTTCAATAATTGTTTAACAGCTTCACGTCCTTGCCCAAGTTTTGTTTCTCCATAACTAAACCATGATCCACTTTTCTTAATAATTTCTTGATCAACTCCAATATCAATTATTTCTCCAAGTTTTGATATTCCTTCGCCATATATTATATCAAATTCAGCTTTTTTGAATGGTGGTGCTAATTTGTTTTTCACAATTTTAACTCTTGTTCTGTTTCCTGTAATATCTTCACCATCTTTTATTTGACCTATTCTGCGAATATCAATACGTACCGTAGCATAAAATTTTAATGCATTTCCACCTGTAGTAGTTTCAGGATTGCCAAACATTACACCAATCTTTTCACGTAGCTGGTTAATAAAAATACAACAAGTATTGGTCTTGCTAATGTTTGCAGTAAGTTTACGCAAAGCTTGAGACATTAAACGAGCTTGCAAACCCATTCGGGAATCGCCCATATCACCTTCAATCTCAGCTTTAGGAGTAAGTGCGGCAACAGAGTCAATTACAACTACATCAACAGCTCCAGATCGAATTAAATGATCTCCAATTTCTAATGCTTGTTCACCATTGTCGGGTTGAGAGATTAAAAGATTTTCAACATCAATCCCCAATTTTTCTGCATAGAATCGGTCAAATGCATGTTCGGCATCAATTATGGCAGCTATTCCTCCAACTTTTTGTGCTTCAGCAACAACATGCATTGCTAATGTTGTTTTACCTGATGCTTCCGGCCCGTATATCTCAATAACCCGGCCTCTGGGAAATCCTCCAATTCCTAATGCCCTATTCAATGAAATAGAACCTGTTGAAATGGATGGTACATCTGCTACGGCTTTGTCACCCATTTTCATAATGGTCCCTTTACCATAGTCTTTATCAATTTTATCAAGGGTAAGCTGCAAAGCTTTTAGTTTTTCCTTATTGATGTTGTTTTCTTTTTTTTCCTTTTCCATGATTTTATTTATTTGCTTTTAGATTTTCAATTCCTGGTAAATTTGATTGGTATGATCTTTTGTTTTTACTTTTTCAAATATTTTTTCTATGGTTTGATCTTCGGAGATGATATATGTTTTCCTTAAAACACCATCGTATGTTCTACCATATAATTTCTTTTCTCCCCAAGCCTCATATAATTTTAGAATTTCTTTATCGGGATCAGAAATTAATCTGAATGGTAAATCAAATTTTTTAATAAACTTTTTATGCGATTCTTCCGAATCCGGACTAACTCCTATAACGTTCATGCCTTTTTCTAACAGGTCGCTGTAATTATCTCTTAAATTACAAGCTTCGGCAGTACATCCGGGGGTGTTATCTTTCGGATAAAAATACAAAACTACTTTTTTACCTTTATACTGATCTAGTGAAACAGACTCTCCATTTTGGTCAACTCCTGTGAAGTTGGGTGCTTTGTTTCCTTCTTTCAAATTTGCCATTATGATTTAAAATTATGAATTGTAAAACTAAAAAATATCATTGATAAGACAGAATTTGAGTTTTATTGTTTATAAATCTTTTATCAACAGTTTAAATAATTATTTAATTTACTGAATATTAAAAAAATATAAAACTTATTAATGATTTTCTTTTACCTGTGTTAAAGGTATATTAAATTTGTATTGCATTTGCTAATGCGTTATTATAAAATGGGAAAATATATAATCTTCTTTTTGTTTCTTTTTGTTGCCTCTGTGAATACACGGGCACAAGTCGATGATAATTTTGACGAATTAAAATCTGCTTATTTAAATGTTCAGGAGGGGAACTATAAAGAGGCTTATCCCTACTTTAAGGAAATGCTGAATATTTATCCAAAAGAGCCTACTTACAATTACTATGTGGGTGTGTGTTTATTATTTTTAGATAAAGACCCTTCAGTATCTATAAAATATTTACGATTTGCAGCAACTAAAGAAGTTCCCGATGAGGTATATTATTATCTTGGATTAGCTTATATAAAAAACTATCAGTTTGAGAAAGCTGTTGAGAATTTAGAATGGTTCAAGAAAAGAGCCGGCAAAAAGCAATTAAAGGAGTTAAATGTTCAGAATTATATTGCAATGGCTCAGAATGGTTTGTACCTTATTAAGTATATTAAAGAGCCTTCTGTATATAGCAAAACAATTATAGACCAAAATGATTTTTATAAAAACTATAAATTTGATGATTTGGAAGGAAAATTTGTTGATCGGTTTGAATATTTTAACCAGGAAAAGGATTCTTTAGCGGAGAATTCTATTTTGTATGTGCCGGATATCCTCAAAAGAAACGAAATACTTTATTTTTCGGCCAAAAATAAAAAACGTGGCGACTATGATATTTACAGGATTACTCGTTTAACCGATACTTCATGGAGCAAACCTGAAAATCTTGGTGATATAATCAATACTCCCTTTGACGAAAATTATCCGTATTTGCATTCCGATGGTACTACATTGTACTTTGCCTCCGAAGGACATTACAGTATGGGAGGGTATGATTTGTTCAGTAGCACATGGAATTGGGATAACCAGGAGTGGACTGAACCTGAAAATTTAGATTTTCCGATTAATTCACCGTTTAATGATATACTATTTGTTCCATCACCTAATAAAAAAACAGCATTTTTTACATCTGATAGAGAAACTACAGAACCTAATGTCATAGTTTATAAATTAAAACTGAATAATTCGGAACCATATATTGAAATTAAAAATCATGAAGAATTATTAGAATTTGCAAGATTGAATATCAATATAATAGAAGAAAAAACTAAAAAAAGAAAATATGCAGATGGGGGAATTGTATCTGGTCAGCATGAATTTGTAAAAATTAAGAACGAAGGAACTTTCTTGTATAAATCTGAATATGATAGTTTACTGAGTTTGGCAATTAATTACCAGCTAAAAGCTGATTCGTTAAGTTGGATTATTGATGAAAAGAGATTGGTTTTCGATTATACTGAAGAAGGTCAGGAGCGTGCTAAACTGTCAAATACAATTATAGAACTTGAAAGAGAAATTTATTCATTACAGAAAAAAGCTGATAGTTGTTACGAAAGAGTCAGGGAAATTGAGCAGGCTAATTTAGCATCACAAAAATCAATATATGAAGATTTACAAACAACAAAGAATAAAGAAATTAGTAATACTGAAGAAGAACTAAATAAGAGTAAAAATATTTATGTTGAACCTGTTCAGGATTCTTTATCTACATCAAAACTAAAAATTATTGAAGAAGTGTCGGAAAAAACATCTAAGCCTTCTGACTTAGGGTTAAGAATTAAAATACCATCAAATTATAATTCAGTTAACCCGATTCCTGTAAATGAATCTTTACCGAACGGAATATTATATATGATTCAGTTAGGAGTATTTAGTACTCCAAAAACTCCTGGTGTTTTTAAGGGTTTAACACCTTTGTCTTGTATAAAAAAAGAAAATAGTAATCTTCGAAAATATTTTGCCGGTAAGTTTTTACAATTGTCCGAAGCTCAAAAAAATCTACCTTTAGTTAAAAGTAAAAGTTTTAAAGATGCATATATCGTTGCTTTTAACAATGGCAACATCATACCTGTAAAAAATGCAGTTAAGCTTGAATCGAAAAAAGATAAGTTTCCTAAAGTAGAATTAACTGAAGGTTTAGAGAATGATTCACAAACAGCCGATGCCTTGTCGATAATTTACGTTTTAAAAGGTCAAATCAGTTTAAAAGATTCTTTATTTGTTGATAGAGTAAAAAACGAAATGCCTGAAAAAACTGAATTGTATCTTGAAAACAAGGTTGATATAATAATTTTCACTATAAAATC
>DAOWML010000108.1 GCA_030643125.1 Bacteroidales bacterium | reverse complement strand
TTGTATAAAGAATTAGATAAAATTAATCATAAGTTATATTTCTTTGTTATATATACTGCTAAACATGATATAGATTATCATACATTGAATAGCGAAATGAAACTCTTTATTCAAAAATTAAATGATAAGTTAAATCAATTTTATACCGATTAAGTCGTTTATTATTAAGAGTTAATAAAAGTTAATAATTCATAGTAATTTGACTAAAACATAAAATTATCTGTAGTTTTGTACTTATTGGTAAGAAAATTGATATTAAAAATAAAAAATTCTATAATATGCTATCAAAAATAAAAACCAAAAATTCTATTTTTTATGCTATAGTTCTTGTTATTGGAATTGTAGCTTTTTTAGGATTTAAAGAAGGCGACGATTTTAAAATTGCTAAAAATTTAGACATCTATTATTCCTTATTCCGTGATGTAAACATTTATTATGTTGATGAAACAGATCCGGAAGAAATGATAGAAAACAGTATTAATGCAATGCTTAAAAAACTTGATCCATATACTGTTTATATTCCGGAAAAAGACAAGGACGAGTTTACATTTATGACTACCGGTCATTATGGCGGAATAGGAGCTTTAATTAGAAATAACGGAGAATATCCTATTGTCGCTCAACCATATCGTGATTTTCCTGCAGATAAAGCGGGTTTAAAAGCAGGTGATAAGATACTGGAAATTGATGGAAAATCAACAAATGAATATCGCCTTAATGAGGTTAGTGAAAGACTAAAGGGTATTCCACAAACAAAAGTTAAGTTATTAATTGAACGACCTTTTTCGAACGAAAAATTTGAAAAAGAACTGGTAAGGGAAGAAATACAGATAAAAAGTGTTCCATACTATGGTCTTGCAGATGAGGGTGTTGGTTATATAAGAGTTACAAAATTTACACTCAATGTTTCCCGGGAAGTAAAAGATGCTTTAAGAGAACTTAAAACAGAACACCAAATAACATCGTTAATTCTTGATTTACGAGGAAACCCGGGGGGATTACTTGTTGAGGCTCCAAAACTGTGTAATTTATTTGTTAATAAAGGAGAAGAAATAGTAAGTACTAAAGGAAAAATTAAGAAGTGGAACCAAACATTAAAAACCACAGATTTTGCATACGATATAGATATTCCAATAGTTGTTTTGGTTAGTCGTGGATCGGCATCGGCTTCTGAGATTGTAGCAGGCGCACTTCAGGATCTTGATCGTGCTGTGATTTTGGGAGAAAGAACTTTTGGCAAAGGCTTGGTACAAACAACCATTCCATTAAGCTATAATTCACAGGTAAAAGTCACTACTGCCAAATACTACACTCCAAGTGGAAGATGTGTTCAAGCACTGGATTATACAAACAGAAATGAGGATGGTAGTGTAGGACACGTTCCGGATTCGCTAATTTCTGAATTTACGACAAAAAACGGAAGAAAAGTTTATGATGGAGGTGGCATAATTCCTGATATAAAAGTTGAACCCGAAGAGCTTAGTCAAATGTCTATTAGTCTGATAACTCAAAATGTTGTTTTTGATTTTGCTACCAAATTTGCATACGAGAATCCTAAAATATCAAGTGTTGAAGAATTTAATATTACAGATGAAATCTATAATAATTTTGTACAATTTGCATTACTGGATAGTTTTAAATACGAAACCCAAAGCGAAAGAAAACTAAACGAATTGGAAAAGATTGTTAAAAATGAGAAATACTATGATAGAGTTAAAGAGGAATTGGAAAACCTCAGGGAAAAACTAATTAATGATAAAGAAACTGATTTAATAAACTTTAAAGCAGAAGTAATCCAGTTTTTACGTGACGAGATTGTTGGTAGATATTACTATGAAGACGGTCAGATAGAAACCAACCTAAAAGATGATATTCAGCTACATAAAGCAATTGAAATATTAAACGATCAAAATCAATATAAATCAATATTATCTGCTGATTTTGAAAACAAAGACCAGCTTGGGATGAAAATTAGTATGTTTAATTCACATACAATTGAGAAAGACGAAGATAATTCAGAAGATTATTTTTTTGAATCGATGATGAATTAAAAAAGATAAGATATTTAATTAATAGAATAAACATCCGAAGTTTTTAAAACTTCGGATGTTTTGTTTTTAATGAATTGTTGTATTTCCGTGGAACCGCTTCAAGCGGTGCAATGGATTAACTCAAAACTGTTTAATGTGCTTCCAGCCAATTCTCACCAACACCAACATCAACAGTTAATGGGATACATAATTTAACTGCGTTTTCCATTTTTGTTTTTACTAATTCTTTTATTTCTTCAAGTTCTGGTTTATACACATCAAAAACCAATTCGTCATGAACCTGAAGAATCATTTTGCTTTTTAATTTTTTCTTTTGTAATTCCTCGAAAATATCAATCATGGCCAGTTTAATAATATCTGCAGCAGACCCCTGAATAGGTGCATTAATTGCATTTCGTTCTGCAAACCCGCGAACAATAGCATTTCGCGAGTTGATATCAACTAAAATTCTTTTGCGTCCCATCATAGTTTCCACGTAAGTTTTTTCACGTGCTAAGGCAATACTATTATCCATATATTCTTTCACTTTAGGAAAGCCATTAAAATACTCATCTATTAGCTGTTTTGCTTCTGTTCGTGGAATTTTCAATCTCTGGGATAGTCCAAATGCAGAAATGCCGTAAATAATGCCAAAATTAGCCGTTTTTGCTTTTCGTCTTTGGTCGCTTGTTACGTCATCGATATTTTCCACGTGGAAAATCTTTGCAGCAGTGGAAGTATGAATGTCTACATTGTTGTTAAAAGCTTCAATCATATTGCTATCCTGGCTTATGTGCGCCATTATCCGTAATTCGATTTGTGAGTAGTCTGCAGCTAAAAGCAAATGATTGTTATCAGAAGGAATAAAAGCTTTTCTGATTTCACGGCCACGCTCTTCTCGAATAGGAATATTTTGCAAATTCGGATTCTTTGAACTTAAACGACCCGTTGAAGCAACTGCTTGTTGATATGAAGTATGAATTTTACCGCTTTTATCATTAATCAGTTTTGGCAAAGCTTCAACATAGGTTGATAAAAGCTTTTTTAGCGATCTAAACTCCAGGATATCACTTATAATTGGGTGTCTGTCAGATAGTTTTTGTAAGGTATCTTCGCTTGTAGAATATTGCTTTGTTTTTGTTCTTTTTGCTTTTGGGTCGAGTTTCATTTTATCAAAAAGAATTTCACCCAATTGTTTTGGTGATGAAATATTAAAATGAATTCCAGCCTGTTCAATAATTTTTTCTTCTATCTTAATTAATTCCAGATTAAGTCCTTTAGCAAAGCTATTTAAAGCGTTGGTATCAAGTTTTATCCCTGCTTGTTCCATATCTGCCAAAACAGGAATCAGAGGCATTTCAATAATTGATGAAAGATTATCCAGAGATGCTTTTTCCAGTTCTTTTTCAAACATTTCCTTTAACTGGAATGTTAAATCAGCATCTTCACAGGCATAATCTTTTATTTTTTCCACAGGAACATTTCTCATTGAATCCTGCCTGACTCCTTTTTTGCCAATCAACTCCTCAATGCTGATTGGTTTATATCCTAAATATTGTTCCGAAAGGTAATTCAGATTATGACGTAAGTCGGGCTGCATTAAATAATGTGCAATCATGGTGTCGAATATTTCTCCATGCACTTCCATATCATATTGCTTTAGAATAGAAATATCATACTTAATGTTTTGTCCGATTTTACGAATAGCTGGATTTTCAAGAACAGCCTTAAATTCATTAAATAATAACATAGCTTCATCCCTGTTTTGCGGGAAAGGAATATAAAATGCGTTGTGATTTTTATAAGAAATGGCTAAACCAACAATTTCCGCGGTGCGGGTATCAAGCCCGGTAGTTTCAGTGTCAAAACAAAATTCTTTTTGTTCTAAGAGTAACTGAATTAAATGTTTTCTTTTTTCCGGGGAATCAACTAATTGATAATTATGATCGGTATTTGAAATATCTTTAAAATCCGAAGGAGCTTTTTCAATTTCGACATCACCAAACAATGAACCCTGCATTACGCTTGTTGTGGGAGTCGGGGTAATAGTCTTTTGAAATAGTCTTTGTGCCAGAGTTTTAAATTCAAGCTCTTCAAACAGCGCTGTTAATTTCTGTTCATCTGGTTTTTCGTAAATAAGTTTTTCTGGTTCAAGCTTAACAGGAACATCAAGCTTAATTGTTACCAGCTCTTTCGAAAGCAATACTTGTTCTTTATTTTCAGCTAGTTTTTCTTTTTGTTTTCCCTTTATATCATCAATGTTTTCATAAACATCTTCGATGCTTCCATATTGTTCGATTAGTTTTATAGCTGTTTTTTCGCCGATACCCGGAGCGCCTGGAATATTATCAGAGGCATCTCCCATTAGTCCTAAAATATCAATAAATTGAACAGGATCATCAATTTTAAATTTTTCGCATACCTTCTGTCTGTCAACAATTTCTGCATCATTACCACCACGAGCAGGTTTAAGCATGAAAATATTATCAGAAATTAACTGCATATAATCTTTATCCGGAGTCATCATGTAGGTTTGGAATCCTTGTTTTTCAGCAAGTTTGGCCAAAGACCCTATGGTATCGTCTGCTTCATACCGGGCAACTTCAATTACGGGAATATTAAATCCTTCAATAAGTTCTTTTATATATGGAATTGATAATTTAATGTCTTCAGGTGTAGCTTCCCTATTGGCTTTGTATTCTTTATACATTTCATGTCTGAATGTAGGATATGGAGGATCAAACACAACTGCGATATGAGTTGGTTTTTCTTTGGCAATTAAATCAATTAAGGTATTCGCAAAACCATAAATGGCCGAAGTGTTTTGTCCTTTTGAATTAAATCGGGGATTTTTTATAAAAGCATAATAAGAGCGATATATTAAAGCATAAGCATCTAATAAATAAAGATTTTTAGACATATGATAAAGTTTTTATTTAAATGAAGATTTGTGTTTAAATCAAAATACCAAATTACAACATACAAATCACAAATAATAACCAATTATCAATAAACAATGAACAAAACTGTTTATCAAGACCGGATACTTTTTAACTATATTTTGTTATTTATTTATTGTTGTTTGGTATTTGATTACTGGTCGTTGTCAGATGCGTACCATTCGGCAAATGAGGTTGCTGTTTCGTAAAGTTTTATGTTGTGAAGTTTTAATCCGGCGGGAATCTTTTTTAATAATTTTCGAGTAAAATCTATAAGCATATTTTCACATGTAGGCTGATAATCAACTATATATTGCTTTTTAAACATTTGATTATCTGTACTATTCAGACTGTCAAATGCCTTTTTGTTCAATATAATAGAATGATCTAAGGGATCAATAATTTCCTGATTCACAATATTTTTTAAATCACTAAAATCGACTACCATTCCGTTTTTAGGATTGTTTTCATCAGTAATTGGATCGCCAATAACTGTTACAAACATTCTGTATGAGTGTCCGTGAATATTTGCACAGGGTCCATCGTAGTTCCACAATGCATGAGCTATTTCAAAATTGAACTCTTTGGTTACACGAATTTTTGTCATTAGTTTGTTTATTAATTTTCAATTGATATACAAAGATATGATACAATTGTTGTATTTAGTTCTAAAAAATAAAAAACCATTCAATATTATTAAATACAGAATGGTTTTCTATAAAAGATTATAATAAGGACTTAGCCCATAGTACATTTGCTTACACAGTTTACAATATTGCTCAAATTGGCATGTTTGAGAAAATAATATGTGTTTTTACCTTCTCGTTTCGAGCTTAATACACCCTTGTCTTTTAAAATTCCTAAATGATGCGATGTTGTTGATTGCTCAATTTTTAATAGCTCGTGAATTTCTGTAACTGTTAATTTTTTCCCATCTTCTAAATAGTTCAGTATTGCAATTCGCATTGGGTGTGCAATAGCCTTTAGCATATTTGCTGCTTCTTCTAACTGTTCTATTGTCAGGTCTTTAATTTGCATTTTCTTAAAAGAATTATGGTTAATTAGACAAATGCAAATATATAAATATATTATTTTAAAATCGTGATAATAATCATGATTTTGCATATTTAGATATATGCATGAGTGATTTATAAGATTTAATCCTGATTTTAACAGAGAAATAGAATAATACCGTTTATTATTCAAAATACCATCCCGATTTAAACGGTACAACATTTTGAAGAAGAATTTGTGTAATAAGGAATTTTTATACAGGATTAAATTATTTACAAATTGTTATATTTGAAGAATTATTAGAAAATATGTCAGCAACAGATAAAATAAAAGCGCCGATAAAAGCTGAAATGGAAAAATTTGAACCATTATTCCGTTCATCTATGCAAACAAAAGTTCCCTTGCTTAATGTAATAATGAATTACATATTACGCAATAAAGGAAAACAGATGAGACCAATGTTTGTGTTTCTTACTTCAAAAATGCTGAAGAATAAAATTGATAAACCCACATATATTGCTGCTTCATTAATTGAGCTTTTGCATACAGCTACTTTAATTCACGATGATGTTGTTGATGAAGCCTACGAACGTCGCGGTGTTTTTTCTATAAATGCATTATGGAAATCAAAAATCAGCGTTTTGGCCGGCGATTATCTTTTGTCGAAAGGCTTGTTGCTTGCTGTAGATAATAATGAGTATGATTTATTAAAAATCGTTTCGGTTTCAGTAAAAGAAATGAGTGAGGGTGAATTATTGCAAATTCAACAATCAAGAAAACTTAGTATTACCGAAGATATTTATTATGATATTATTCGTAAAAAAACAGCAGCCTTGATTGCAGCTTGTGCAGCCTGTGGAGCTAAATCGTCGGGAGCTGATAATGAGCTGGTTGAAAAAATGAGATTGTTTGGAGAAAATGTTGGGATGGCTTTTCAGATAAAAGACGACCTTCTGGATTATCAAAATAATGGGAGTATCGGAAAACCATCAGGAAATGATATCAAAGAAAAGAAACTCACATTACCAATAATTCATGTATTAAAAAATGCTTCAGTATATGACAGAAAAAAAATCCTGAGCATAGTTAAGCGACATAATAAAAACAAAAAGAAAGTTCAGGAAGTAATCAATTTTGTAATAGAAAACGGAGGCCTGGAATATTCAACAAATAAAATGCACGAATATAAAAGCAAGGCTTTAGATATTCTCGCAGAAATGCCTGAAAACGAATCTAAAAAGGCTCTTAATGAACTTGTTGAATATGTGGTGACAAGAAAAAAATAATCCTGCACATTTATTGAGACCTGACAGGTTTTTAAAACCTCGTATGTTTGTAAATATATTTATTAAGTTAGAGTTTTATCTTTGATGATTAAATAATAGGGACAGAATAGGAGCAAGAATAAGACCAAGACAACAATAATTGTATGTCCACTGACAGATTATCATCCTATCCTGTTC
>DAOWML010000270.1 GCA_030643125.1 Bacteroidales bacterium | reverse complement strand
CCTTTACAATATAAAGGCATTATCAATGATCAGATTACTGAAGGAGCAGCAGAATATGCAAGAGGGTTTAGTGAAACCAGCGGAATTATTTTTGAAGATGGCGTATTTATGGCAGGCTCTACTTATTGGTTGCCGGAATTTGAAAATATTGATCTGTTTTCTTTTGATCTTACAGTAAATCTTCCTGAACAATGGAACGTGGTTTCGCAAGGTAAAAGAACCATTAATAAAGTACAGGGTGAAAATAGAATTGTAAAATACGAATCACCTGAACTTATGGATGAAGTTTATTTAGTTGCCAATAATTGGACGGAATATTCGTTACAAGCAGGCGATGTGCTTGTTCAGGCATTTCTACGCACTCCTGACGAAGACCTTGCAAACAGATATCTTCATACTACAAGTAAATATCTTAAAATATACGAAAATCTTATAGGCCCATATCCATTTACTAAGTTTGCATTAGTCGAAAATTTTTGGGAAACCGGCTACGGAATGCCATCTTTTACATTGTTAGGCGAAAAAGTGATTCGTTTCCCCTGGATATTAAATTCATCATACCCGCACGAACTACTTCATAATTATTGGGGTAACAGTGTATTTGTAGATTACGAAGAAGGAAACTGGTGCGAAGGAATTACTGTTTACATGGCCGATCATATGATTAAAGAACAAAGTGGACAAGCAGTCGATTACAGAAGAACAACTCTTCAGAAATTTACTGATTATGTGAATCCGGAAAATGACTTTCCTGTTGTAGAATTTTTATCGAGAAGCAATTCTGCTGAAGAAGCTGTTGGATATGGCAAAGCAATGATGTTTAATAATATGTTGCGTTATGAGTTTGGGGCTGAAGTGTTTCTTCAGTCATATGCAAAATTCAATACTGATAACAAATTCCGGAAAGCTTCTTTTGATGATATTAAAGCTAGTTTTGAAGCTATAACTGTTAAGGATCTTACCCCTTTCTTTGACCAATGGCTTAAAAGAACAGGAGCTCCTACTTTAAAACTCTCAGATGTAAATATTAAAGAAAAAAAGAAACAATATACATTATCTTTTAATATTGCACAGACTCAAAATGAAGATGTATTTGATGTAAATATCCCTGTTGTTGTATATCTTGAAGGTGAAACAACTGTTACTCATGAAAAAATAAACCTGTCTGAAAGAAAACAAGAATATTCTTTTAACTATTCAAGCAAACCTCTTAGAATAGATATTGATCCTCAATTTGATATTATTCGTCGACTTGACAAAAAAGAAGTTCCGGCAACGCTTTCTCAGGTTTTTGGAGCAAAAAACGGTATTATAATATTACCAGCCAATAGTAAACATCTTGATGCATACACTGGATTAGCAAATATGTGGCAAAAGACACAAGCCGCTCAAAATAAAACTCTGGAAATTATTAAAGACTCTGACATTGAATCATTACCTAATGATAAAGCTTTATGGGTAATAGGATTTGATAATAAATTTGCTGATCAGGTAAATATATTTAATGAATATGATAAATCTTTTAACGCCGAAATAAAGAGTCAAATAGAACTATTAAAAAAGGAAAATGCTTTTGTTTATGCAATACCTAATTCTGAAAATTCTGAAAACACAATTGGATTTATAGGTGTAAATAACGATAAAACAATAACAAGATTATCAAGAACTCTTTTACATTATGGCAAATACGGATTTTTAGGCTTTGAAGGTGAAAATGCTAAGAATGTCTTAAAAGGTTCGCTTCCTGCATTGAATTCTCCAATGAATTATGCTATACCTTATGATGGCAAGTTGCCAAACATATCAATAAAAATAGAACCAAGAAAAGCTTTAACCGAATTAGTAAAATAAAAAAACATTATGAAAAAAATACTAATATTTATTAGCCTGATATTCTTTATTGCTTCATGTAATCAAGTTAATATTGATAATCCGGAAATTACAAAAGCAGAATTAAGAGAACATATTGAGTTTCTTGCATCAGACTCGTTAAAAGGACGATTGCCGGGAACTCCTGAAGGACTGGTAGCAGCTCAATATATTGGCAACAAACTTGAACAGTTCGGGTTTACTCCTATTGCTGATAATGGATATCAATATTTTGATGTAGTAACCGAAGTGATAGCCGGAGATAAAAACAATCTTGAATTTGGTGATTTCGTTGGTACTTTGAATGATGATTTTATCCCTTATAATTACTCGGCAAATCAAACAGTAGAAGCAAATGTAATATTTGCCGGTTATGGTTTTGATATAGAAACTGATAATATTAAATGGAACGACTATAAAGACTTAGATATTACCGGGAAATGGATTATGATATTAAGAGCCGATCCTGAGTTGGATAATCCTGACAGTGAATTTATCAGATACTCAAATGAGAGATCGAAAGTGCTAACTGCAAAAGACAATGGAGCAGCAGGTGTCTTACTTGTTTCAGGTTATGAACTTGACAAGAGTGATGAACTTACCAAATTGGAAAAAGATCAAACAGAATCTAATTTAGGCATTCCTGTATTCCATATTAAAAGAGATATTGCAGATAAAATATTATTAAAATCAGGTAAGACCATCGCTGACTTAGAAGAGCAATTAAATAAGAATATGATTCCAAATTCTTTCGATTGTAATACAATATTAAAAGCTACATCTGATGTTAATTTTAAGAAGGTTAAGACTCAGAATGTAGTTGCCATGTTACCTGGTAATGATCCTATATTAAAAGATGAATTCATTGTTATTGGTGGACATTACGACCATTTAGGTTTGGGCGGACCCTCCACCTCATCGCGTATGCCCGATTCAATTGCAGTGCATTTTGGTGCTGATGACAATGCTTCAGGTATTGCATCAATAATTGAAATAGCAGAAAAACTAGCAGATAATAAAAGCCATTTACAAAGAAGCGTGATTATTATTGCTTTTGGCGCAGAAGAAATTGGTACAATCGGTTCAAAATTTTTTACAAGTAATCCTGTGGTTGATCTTAAACAAATTAAGGCAATGGTAAATATCGATATGGTTGGACGTCTTAAGGAATCAAAAGATCTGTTTGTTGGAGGTGTTGGAACTTCTGTTGAAAGCGAAAATATTTTAAACAATCTTGTTGAAGGCAGAGATTTAAAACTTGGTATTTCATATAATGGTTTTGGGCCATCAGACCATTCTGCATTTTATGTAGAGGATATCCCTGTATTTTTCTTTTCTACAGGAGCACATAGCGATTATCATACTCCATTTGATGTGATTGATAAATTGAATTTCGAAGGCTTGAAAGTTCTAACTGATTATATTTATGATTTATCAATTGAAATTTTAAACCGTGATCAGATATTAACTTTTCAGGAATCGGGTCCGAAAGGAAGAAGTACAGCACCAACCCGAGGATCAAAAGTTAAACTTGGGATAATGCCAAACTTTGGAAAATCCGACAATAACGGATTAAGAATAGATGGCGTTACTCCGGGTGGAGCTGCTTATAAAGGCGGCTTACTGAAAAATGATGTAATTGTAGCTATCGAAGGCAAATCTATTCACAATATTTATGAATATATGAGCAGAATGGGAGCATTAAAACCAGGGCAAACAATTACAATTGATGTAATGAGAGAAGAGAAAAAAGAAGTATTCATTATTCAATTAGATGAATAATTCATAATAAAAATTTCAAACCTGTCTGCCGACAGGCGCAGGCTTAAAAAATAAAACTTATGAAAAAAAGCATATCCATTATTTTGTTAACTGTACTAGTCAGTTTTGCATTT
>DAOWML010000175.1 GCA_030643125.1 Bacteroidales bacterium | reverse complement strand
TTACTCCGGTAATTGATGAATTAACAAAAGCATCGGCAGCAACGTTTAATCCAACGTGTTTCATGCAAACCATAGCACGTTTTCCTGCATACGACATACCTAAACCTGATTCCATAGCTGTTTTTTCATTTACCGACCATTGGCTATGTATATTGTTCTCTTTGGCAAATTTCGAGGCCTGAACATATTCGGTAATTTCAGTGGATGGTGTTCCGGGGTAAGCATAAATTCCCGATATTCCTCCATCTAATGCTCCCTGAGCAATAGCTTCATCGCCTAATAATAGTAGTTTTTGCATATTATACTGATTTTATTATTTTACAATTGAATTTTAAAAGCTATAAGTTATGAAAATTTAGAAACTTATAAAAAAAAATATATGTTTGAAAATATTTTTTATAGAATCACAAACCACCGAAGCGTTTAAGGTAGCCAACTTGAATTGCAATTACGTAATAATATATAATTTTACTGATATCCATTATAAGTTTTTTTTATTACGATTTATTGTGCTAAGCAAATGTAATATATTTTTTAAAGACTGTGTAAAAATAAAATATTGTGTAAAACATATTTTGTATTAAATGCCCTTAAATCTGCAACAGAGCATTTAAAAAGCTGATAGTCAAGGCTTCACTTGCACTTCTTCATTTTTCTAAGATATTAGATTATAAAAGGGTGAAGCTTTGACTTGCGGATTTTAGGAATGCCTAAAATGATAAATAACGTTAATTAAGAAAGTAAAAACAGTCAACTCTATTTAGGGATAGTCAACCCTAGAACTCTAAACTCCTAACTCTTAACTGTATACTGTAATAACCAATTTTCTGTTTCCACTATGATTCCTGAATTCGCATAAATAAATTCCCTGCCAGGTGCCAAGATTTAACCTGTGATTTGATATTGGTATTGTTAGCGACTGACCGAAAGTTGATGATTTGATATGTGCTGCCATATCATCAGGGCCTTCCATGGTGTGGGTAAACAAGTTATCACCATCAGGAATAAGATGATTCATGAATCTTTCAAAATCTACGGTAACCGATGGATCTGCATTTTCATTGATGGTTAAGGCTGCCGAAGTATGTTTTATAAAAATGTTGAGTAATCCTTTTTCAGGTAGTTTATCTATTTCTTTAGTAATCAAGCTTGATATAATATGATAACCTCTGCCATACGAAGGCAATGTAATTTCTTTTTGTTCAATCATGATACTCCTCCTTTTTTATTAGCCACTAAATCACCAAAACACAAAAATACACAAAAATACATTCGCCATGTTTTATATTAGGGAACCTTTAATAACTGTATTTTTTAATTAGTGGTTGAAATGATGAAAATACATGGAATTGTGGAATAATGCTGTTTTCACAGCATTCCATTTTTCCATCATTCCAATATTCCTGAGTTTTTAGAGATGCCTATTATAATTTAGACATATTTTAAAGTTATATTTCGTATTGTTTTTTTTTAATCTAAACCAAATGAATTAGTTTTGACTTTCTTAAAAACTGCAAAATAATTTATCGATTTTGATGTTTATAGCATAGTAATTATTTGTTGATTGATGAGGTTAATAGCTGCGATTTACATATTTATTTTCTTTTTTGCATTTTCATCGGGTGCACAAAACGTAATATCCTTAACAGGGAAAGTTCTTAATCCTGATGGTAAACCCGTAGAATCAGCACATATTCGTAATATGTCGAATAATACGGGTGTTATTTCTGATAGAGATGGAACTTATTCTCTGAAAATCCTAAAAGATAAAAATGTATTAATTCAGGTTTCGTGCATTGGATATGTAGCTCAAAGTTTTACGCTAAACTCTGAAACTGACAGCATCTCAAATTATAATATTATTATGGAAGTTTCGGTGAGCGATATTGGAGAAGTTTCGGTAGTGGGGGAGCTGTCACCTGAGAGTAATATGGTAAAAATTGAAGCAAAGCATATTGATTTATACCCTGATATTTCAGGAAATATTGAATCGCTAATAAAAACACTGCCGGGTGTTTCATCAGGTTCCGAATTAAGTTCTCAGTATTCGGTACGTGGTGGTAATTTTGATGAGAATCTGGTATATGTTAACGATATTGAGATTTATAGGCCGATGTTAGTTCGTTCAGGACAGCAGGAAGGATTAAGCTTTTTGAATTCAGATATGATTTCGTCAATTCACTTTTCTTCAGGTGGATTTGAATCACGATTTGGAGATAAAATGTCATCGGTTTTAGATATAAGATATAACAAGCCTGTTGAATTCTCAGGATCTGTTTCTTTAAGTTTACTTGGTGGTACAGCTCACCTGGAAGATGTTTCCAAAAAAGGGAAGTTCACTTATAATACAGGATTCCGGTATAAAACATCACAATACGTTTTAAATTCTTTGGAAACAAAAGGAGACTATAACCCGAATTTTTATGATTTTCAATCTTATTTAACCTACAAAGTAAACAGATCTCTTGATTTTGATTTCCTGGCTTATTATTCTTTAAACAGTTACCAGTTTGTACCTGAAACCAGGAAAACATCTTTTGGCACTATTGATGAAGCTTTAAACCTGACAATTTACTACGATGGTAAGGAAGTAGATAGGTTTGAAACTTACCTTGGAGCTTTCACTACAAATTATTATCCTAACGAGAACCTGGTATTAAAACTGATTATATCGGCATATCAAACAAATGAGGAAGAAACCTATGATATTCAGGGTCAGTATTATTTGAACGAATTAGATAATGTAATTGGTTCAGATACACATGGTGATAGTATTATGAATATCGGTGTGGGAACTTTTTTAAATCATGCTCGCAATTATTTAACTGCTAATGTTTATTCTGTTTCAATTAAAGGTGGATATTATACAAATAACAACAAATTGCGTTGGGGAGCAAAATATAATTACGAAGAAATTGATGACCATATTAGTCAGTGGAAAATGCTTGATTCTGCTGGTTTTTCTTTACCATATAATGGTGAAACCATTGAATTACATGAAACTGCCCGGGCAATAAATAAAATTCACTCGAACAGAATTACAGCATACATACAAAATACTCATAATAAAAAATTAGCTAACAATGCTGATATTTATTTTAATATCGGTTTACGTGCTAATTACTGGGATTTTAATGATGAGTTTATTATTACTCCACGAATGTCGGTATCATATAAACCCGAATGGAAAAAGAATATGCTTTTCAGGTTTGCAACGGGGTTTTATTATCAACCGCCGTTTTATAAAGAAATGAAAAATTCGGATGGTGTTATTAATTCTGATATTAAATCGCAGAAATCTATACATTTTGTTTTGGGTAACGATTATGTTTTTGATGCATGGAGTCGTCCATTTAAATTAACTACCGAGCTTTATTATAAGATTTTAAATGATTTAATTCCTTATAAGATTGATAACGTTCACCTTGAATATTCGGGCGAAAATATGGCTAAAGGATATGCTTACGGAGTCGATTTTAAAATTAATGGTGAATTTGTTCAGGGTATTGAATCATGGGCGAGTTTATCCTTAATGCAAACAAAAGAAGATATTGATGGTGATTTTTATTATAATGCAGAAGGTGAGAGAATTGAACCCGGCTATTATCCACGTCCGACAGATCAATTGGTGAATTTTAGTTTATATTTCCAGGATTATTTGCCAATGAATCCTTCATTCAGAATGAACTTGAGTTTACATTATGGAAGCCGACTACCATTCTCATCGCCGGAAAAAGATCGTTACGATCAGGTTTTTAGAATGAAGCCATACAAACGTGTTGATTTGGGTTTTTCGAAAGTTATTATTAGTGAAGGTAAAACATTTGAAAAGGCAAAATGGCTAAATGCTTTTGAAGATATGTGGATTAGCTTCGAGATTTTTAACTTACTCGATATTAATAACACTATTTCTTATACCTGGATTAAAACTGTGAATAACCAGGCGGGAAATGCTTCTCAGTATGCTGTGCCGAATTATTTAACTTCGCGAAGGTTTAATCTTAAATTAACTGCAAAGTTTTAGTTTGATCTTAAAATCATTGTAGATTTGTATAACATTAAATATATTGCATAATGTTTACTGAAAAAGATATTCAACAAATAAAAAATAAGGGTTTAACTGCGAAAGAAGTTGAAAGCCAGATTCAGAATTTTTATCAGGGATTTCCATTTTTAAATATCTTAAGACCTGCTATTGTAAATGACGGTATTGTCAGACTTAGTGATGAAGAAATAATTGCTTTTGTAAAATTGTATGAAGACATAAAACCTGATACCTTGAAGTTTGTTCCTGCTTCGGGTGCTGCTTCAAGAATGTTTAAATTTCTTTTTGAATTCTATGAAATTGCAAAAAATCAGCACGAAAACATTAATCAGGTTCAAGATGAAGATGTAAAGAAGTTTTTTGTAAATATCAGTCAATTTGCTTTTTATAATGATTTACAATCTATAATTAAATCTAATAATCTTGAAATTGAGGATTTAATGAGGCTGGGGAGATACAAAGAGATTTTGAAATTCTTTTTGTTCGAAGACGGATTAAATTATGGACAAAAACCAAAAGGCGTTTTATTATTTCATAATTACGAAAATACTATCAGAACTGCTTTTGAAGAACATCTAATTGAAGGCGTAAATTACACAAAGTCGGCTGATAATAAAGTAAGAATTCATTTTACCATTTCGTCTGAACATAAGGAATTGTTTAACAAACTTTTTGCAGAAATACAAAAGGATTTAGAAGAGCAATTTGGTGTAAAATTCGAAATATCCTTTTCGCAACAAAAGTCATCAACCGATATGCTTGCTGTTGATTTGGAGAATAATCTGTTCAGAAATAATGATGGCTCTTTATTGTTCCGTCCTGGAGGGCATGGTGCTTTAATTGAAAATTTGAACGATTTAGATTCGGAAATTATCTTTATTAAAAACATTGATAATGTTGTTCCTGACAGATTAAAGGATACTACTGTTCAATATAAAAAAGCTTTAGCAGGAGTTCTTTTATCTTACAAGGAACGAATTTTTAATTTCATCAATATTTTAGAATCGAAAAATTATACAGAAGAAACAGTATTGGAGATTGAACAATTTATAAAACAGGAACTTTGCCACGATTGTGTAAAATATGAAAAGATAGAATCAGAAGCAGGCACCAAATGTTTACTTGAAATTTTGAACCGACCCATTCGTGTTTGCGGAATGGTGAAAAATGAAGGTGAATCCGGCGGAGGACCATTTTGGGTTAAGCAAAGTAATGGTAACGTTGATTTGCAAATAGTGGAATCGTCACAAATAAATCAAGGCGATGAGCAACAAATGGAAATATTGAGATCGGCTACCCATTTTAACCCGGTTGATTTGGTTTGTGCAACAAAAGATTATAAAGGCG
>DAOWML010000305.1 GCA_030643125.1 Bacteroidales bacterium | reverse complement strand
TTATATATAAAAGGAGAACTTTAAAATGATAATTTATTATTGATTAATGAATAATGAAAAATTAACAGGAAAAGAATTTCTAAATTCATCATTCGATGTTAATTATTCAGGATTATAAAAAGAATAACATTACTAAAATATAAAATAGAAAGATATGAAAACCAGATTAATAACATTAATATTTCCAATTTTATTAGCAGCTTGTTCCGGAAACAATAATGGCTCAGATGCATACGGAAATTTTGAAGCAAAGGAAGTTATTGTAAGTGCCGAAGCACAGGGCAAAATTATTGAGTTTAATATTGAAGAAGGAGAAAAATTGATAAAAGGCCAGTTACTTGGTTTTATTGATACTGTGCCTCAGTCAATTCAAAGAGAACAGTTATTGGCTCAAAAGTATGCGATAGCTTCAAAAATAGCTAATGTAAAAGCTCAAATCAATGTCCAGGAAGAGCAAAAATCAATTTTTAACATTGAGAAAGAACGAATTGAAAAATTGTACAACGATAATGCAGCAACCAAACAACAGTACGATGATATAAAAGGAAAGTTCGATGTTTTGGAAAAACAAATTATTGCTACGGAAACTCAGATTTCATCAATAGCTAAAGAAATGAAAGTTGTTGATAAACAGGTAAAGTTAATGGATGAGCAAATCCGAAGAGCAAAAATTGTTAATCCGATCGATGGAATAGTTCTTGAAAAATATCTTGAAGAAAATGAGATTGCAATTATCGGAAAAGCGTTATATAAAATTGCACGATTGGACGAAATTGAACTGCGGGTTTATATAAGTGGTGCTCAATTGCCTGATGTAAAAATCGGTCAGAAAGTAAAAGTTTATATCGATAAGGATGCAGAATCTAATCAGGAGTACAATGGCGAAGTGTTTTGGATATCTGATCAGGCAGAGTTTACACCTAAAATTATTCAGACTAAAGAGGAACGTGTAAATATGGTTTATGCTGTAAAAATAAGGATTAAAAACGATGGCAAATTGAAAATAGGAATGCCTGGGGAAGTTAGATTTAAGTTCTGAGTTCTGAGTTCCGAGTTAAAAGTGAATTGTCGATGGATGAATTTGCAATAGAAGTTAAAGATTTAAAGAAATCATACGAAAAGGTGGAAGCAGTAAAAGGTGTAAGTTTTTCAGTTTCCAAAGGAGAATTGTTTGGGTTGATTGGTCCTGATGGTGCCGGTAAAACAAGTATTTTAAGGATTATTACAACACTGTTATTTCCGACAGAAGGAAAAGTAACTGTATTAGATTCGGATGTTGTTAAAGATTACAAAAAAATCAGAACTAATATTGGATATATGCCACAACGATTTTCCTTGTATCAGGATTTATCGGTTGAGGAAAACCTAACTTTTTTTGCTCGGATTTTTGGAGCTACTATCAAAAAAAATTATGATTTGATTAAAGATATTTATAGTCATATTGAGCCTTTTAAGGATCGTTTAGCAGGGAAACTTTCCGGAGGGATGAAGCAAAAGCTGGCTCTTTCCTGTGCTTTAATTCATAGTCCCGATATATTAATATTAGATGAACCAACAACAGGCGTTGATGCTGTTTCCAGAAAAGAATTTTGGGAAATGCTTATCCGTTTAAAAGAAAAAGGAATTACAATTCTGGTTTCAACTCCATATATGGATGAAGCAAATTTATGCGACCGTGTGGCACTGATTCAAAACGGGGATATCATGTCTATTGACACTCCTGAAAAAATTATTGGTGATTTTGGCAGAAAACTTTGGGCTATAAAATCACACAATATTTATCAATTAATTAATGATTTAAAAAGACTTGATTTTATAGATACGGTTTTCCCTTTTGGCGAGTTTTTGCATGTAACTTCAAATGCAGAAGACTTAAATATAACCAAACTTAAATCAATTTTAAATGAAAAAAAACACACTGGAATTGAAATTAAGCAAATTCAAGCAAATATTGAGGATTGCTTTATGCAACTTATGACTAATAATTAGGAACTTATTATATATAGAAGTTTAAATATCACCCTCCGTCCTTTGGACACCTCCCTCAAGGGAGGATAGCTTATATAAAGAGAAAATGTGTCCCCTTGAGGGGACTGTAGGGGTGAATAAATACTTAATTAAAGTATAGTTAAGTATTTAGCTAAACGCTAATAATTAGAAGATAAATGATAAAAAATACCGAAAACATAATCGAAGTTAAAGATCTGGTAAAAAAGTTCGGAAGTTTTGTTGCTAACGATCATTTAACTTTTAATGTTAAAAAGGGAGAGATATTTGGATTCCTGGGAGCGAACGGGGCAGGGAAAACAACTGCATTAAGAATACTATCAGGTTTATCTTACCCAACATCAGGTGAGGTAAAAGTTGCAGGATTTGATGTTTATAAAGAAGGCGAAAAAGTAAAGAAAAACATTGGTTATATGAGTCAGAAATTTTCGCTATATGAAGACCTTACAGTTCGTGAGAATATTCGGTTTTATGGTGGCATTTATGGTTTATCGAACAAATACATTAAAGAAAAAACGGAATCTCTGCTTGAACGTCTGAAAATGAAAGATATTCAAAATTCATTAATTAAATCATTACCATTAGGATGGAAACAGAAAATTGCATTTTCGGTGGCCATTTTTCACAATCCCAAAATTGTATTTCTCGATGAACCAACAGGAGGTGTTGATCCAATTACCCGACGTGATTTTTGGGAAATGATATATGAAGCATCTGATTCGGGAATAACTGTTTTTGTAACAACACATTACATGGATGAGGCAGAGTATTGTGACAGGGTTTCTATTATGGATCAGGGCAGGATAGAAGGGCTCGATACTCCGGGAGAATTAAAGAAACAATTTAATGCAAAAAATATGGACGAAGTATTTATAAAAATAGCACGTTAGTTTTGAGTTCAGAGTTCAAAGTTTCGAGTTTAAAGTTAGTAATTGATGCTTGAATCTAACAGCTAAAGGCTAAGAGCTAAAAGCTGTTAATAAATTTAGATTAAGTAAATATTTAACTTGGTATTTAATTAAAAGCATAAAAGAATGAATCGCTTTATCGGTTTTGTAAAAAAAGAATTTCATCATATTTTCAGAGATCCTAGGACAATGCTCATATTGTTCGGAATGCCTATAGCACAAATCCTGATTTTTGGTTATGTTGTTTCGAATGAAATTACAGATGTTAAAATTGGCATTTACGATAAATCAAAAGATCATGTAACACACGAAATCACAAATAAAATAACTTCATC
>DAOWML010000309.1 GCA_030643125.1 Bacteroidales bacterium | reverse complement strand
CCCTTGCGGTCCTTGTTCTGAAATCCATATAGACATAAGAAATGATGAAGAAAGAAAAGAAACTCCGGGACATAAATTAGTAAATAAAGACCACCCACTTGTAATTGAAATTTGGAACCTTGTATTTATACAGTATAATAGAAAATCCGATGGTACATTAGTGTTGCTTCCAAATAAACACGTTGATACAGGTATGGGGTTTGAACGATTATGTATGGTTTTACAAGGTGAAAAATCAAATTACGATACCGATGTTTTCCAGCCTATAATCCAGTCAATTGCAAAAATCTCAAACAAAAAGTATGGTAAAAATGAGCAGGCAGATATTGCTATGCGAGTAATTTCAGATCATTTAAGAGCAATTAGCTTTTCAATAGCTGACGGACAGTTACCTTCAAATGTTAAAGCAGGATATGTAATTCGCAGAATTTTGCGTCGTGCGGTACGTTATGGATATACATTCTTAGGATTTAACGAGCCATTTTTATATAAACTATTACCTGTATTAATTGAGATTCTGGGTAATGCTTATCCTGAGTTGAAGAATCAAAAAGAGCTAATTGAAAAGGTAATTTTTGAGGAAGAAACATCATTCTTAAAAACGCTTGACACAGGAATTCGCTTACTTGATAAAATCATCAAAAATATCGAAGACGAAGAATATAACGTAATCCCTGGTAAAGTTGCTTTTGAACTTTACGATACTTACGGTTTCCCTTTCGACTTAACTGAACTTATTGCACGAGAACATAATCTTGCTGTAAATAAAAAAGAGTTCGAAGACGAAATGGAAAATCAAAAAAACAGATCAAGAAGTGCTGCAAACATTGATACTGAGGATTGGATTGAGTTATTAAAAGATGATGTTGAAGAATTTGTTGGATATGATTACCTGGAAACAGATGTAAAAATCACACGATATAGAAAAGTAAAACAAAAGAAAAAGGAGTTTTATCAACTAATATTTAATATATCACCATTTTATGCAGAAAGTGGAGGCCAAATTGGCGATAAAGGATACATTGAAGCTAATGGTGAAAAAATCAGTATTCTGAATACTATAAAAGAAAATAATTTAAACATTCATATTACCGATAAGCTTCCAATTGATCCCAGGTCAAATTTTAAAGCTGTTGTTAATTCGAATAAAAGAATTTCAACTGCAAACAACCACACAGCTACTCATCTACTGCATTATGCTTTAAGAAAAGTATTAGGCGAACATGTCGAGCAAAAAGGTTCGTTGGTTCATCCTGACTATTTACGTTTTGATTTTAGCCATTTTCAGAAACTAAATAACGAAGAAATCAGGAATATCGAGATTTTAGTTAATGAAAAAATCAGGAAAAATATTTCTTTAGAAGAACATAGTAATATTCCTATGAAAGCTGCCTCTGATATGGGGGCAATTGCTTTATTCGGGGAAAAATATGGAGATACTGTTCGTGTAATTAAATTCGATGATTCCGTTGAATTATGTGGTGGTACACATGTATCAAATACCGGACAAATTGGTTTTTTTAAAATCACGCATGAAAGTTCAATTGCAGCAGGAATTCGAAGAATAGAAGCTATTACCGGAGAAAAAGTTGTTGAATATGTATTTAGTCAAATGCAAGAGCTAAACAAAATTAAAGCTTTATTTAAGAACCCTGAAAATACTGTTGAAAGTGTAAAATCTTTATTTGATGAAGTTTCAAAACTGAACAAACAAATTAACGAAATGACCAACGAGCAAGCTCAAGCAATTAAGAAACATCTAAAAGAGCGAGTTCAGGATATTAATGGTATTAATTTTATTGGTTATAAAGTCGGGATTAATTCAGCCGCTGCTATTAAAGATCTTTCATTTCAATTGAAAAATGAAATTGATAAGCTTGTATTAGTACTTGGTACAGAAATCGATGGTAAAGCTAATTTATCTGTCATGATCTCTGAATCACTTGTAAAAGAAAAAGGTTGGAATGCTTCGCAAATAATTCGCGAAGTTTCAAAAGAGATTCAAGGTGGTGGCGGAGGACAAGCATTTTATGCAACTGCCGGTGGCAAGAACCCAAAAGGGATAGAATCGGCAATTGAGAAAGTTAAAGAATTGATTAGTTAGTTATTGCGAACACAGTGAAGCAATCTATAATTATAAATAAATTGCTTCGTTTCACTTGCAATAACCCTCTAATTTTTTATTTAACCAGATTCGAAGGAACCCAAAGTATAGAAATCAAGTATTCAAATAACTCCCACTTTTCATTAAATATTATTCCCAGTATTCAATTCTGTATAATTCTTAACCATATCCAACCTACATTATAAATTAATAATAAAGCTTCTGTAAGCTTCGATAAAACTTAAACTTTGTCATTACTATTAAGTTTATATTTTTTCGACCCACTAATGTATTAGATGTAGTTTGAAAGACAATGCCATGTTGGAATCTTATTATACATATCAAGATATAAGGCATTTACATCAAAATACAAAATCGCTTTTTTGAAAAAAATAAATTCGTATATTTGGCAGATACTAATCAATATATATGATTATGAATATAACAAGAACTTTTGATTTACTAGACAGATATAAAGAATTATATCAAATAGAAGATGCCCTTGCCGGAAAACAAGATGGTAAATGGGTAAAGTATAGTTCACGGGATTATATTAACTATGCTAACTGGGTTAGTTATGGCCTATTAGCCTTAGGATTTAAAAAAGGAGATAAAATTGCCACAATTTCTAATAACCGTCCTGAATGGAATTTTGTTGATATGGGGTTTTCTCAAATTGGCGTGATTCACGTACCAATATATCCAACAATTAGTGAAGAAGAATATGAGTACATATTTAAACATTCTGAAGCAAAAGCAGTAATTGTATCAAGTAAAATACTGTGGAATAAAATAAGTTCTGTTATTAAAAATGTTGATTCAATAAAATCAGTTTATTCATTTGACGATATTGAAGGATTAACATCTTGGAGTGCAATTATTGAAGAAGGAAAGAAGAACGAAGAAAAATATAAAGACGAAGTATTAAAAATTAAAGCCGGCATTGAGAAAGATGAAATGGTTACATTAATTTACACTTCGGGAACTACAGGAAATCCGAAAGGAGTTATGCTTTCTCATAATAATCTGGTTACTAATTTTATTAGTTCATCAAAAGCACATG
>DAOWML010000121.1 GCA_030643125.1 Bacteroidales bacterium | reverse complement strand
ACCATTTAATTTTTCTAATGGCACTCCCTGTTCTAGACCGGCAACAATGTAAAACGCCAATATAGGTAATACCGCACCATTCATTGTCATCGATACCGACATTTTATCTAACGGGATCTGGTCGAAAAGGATTTTCATATCTAAAATAGAATCTACGGCAACACCTGCTTTACCAACATCACCCGTAACACGTTCATGATCCGAATCATATCCACGATGAGTTGCCAGGTCAAATGCAATAGATAAACCTTTTTGTCCGGCAGCTAAATTTCTGCGATAAAATGCATTTGACTCTTCCGCAGTTGAAAATCCTGCATACTGACGAATAGTCCAGGGTCGCATTGCATACATTCCCGAATAAGGTCCGCGTAAATATGGAGCTAAACCTGCAGCATAATTTAAATGCTCCATGCTTTCCAAATCTTCTTTAGAATATACACTCTTTACATCAATCTGCTCCGGTGTTTTCCAGTTAGCTTCAATGCCGTTTTCTTTTTCCCAGTCTTTTGCAGAACTGTGTTTCGACTTGGAAAAATCTAAATTTATATTGTTAAAATTTGGCTTCATGTTTTTTAGTATTGAGATTAATAGTATTGATTATCAAGATTTTTTTATCTTGTTTCTCAAGCTATATATCATTTTTTGAATTTCTTCAATTTCACTAATTAGAATATTAAAATCAGATTCTTTCAAAAAATCCAAATCTAAAGAAAGAATAATTAGTGTTTCAAGTTCATAACTTGATCCGTTTGCAATATCAAGAAATCTGCAAAAATCATTATCTGTATTACGTCCAGCTCCTTCAGCAATATTTGCCGGTATAGAAATAGAAGCTCTCTTAATCTGAGAGACAATTCCATACTTTTCTTCATCAGGAAAAGATTTTAGGATTAAATATATTTCCTTAACCAGTTTTCTTGCTTTTTGCCAAACGATTAACTCTTTAAAATTATGCATGTGATTTTTATTTAAGTCTTGATACTAATATCTTGTTACTCATATCTACTTATCCAATTCCCAACTCTTTTTGAAATCCCTGAAGAGTTTCAATCAAATTAGATTTCATATGTATGAAATGCTTTATTCCTTTTGATTTTAAATCATCAATACTTTTAGGATAACCTGCAACAACTGTAATGGCTTTGCCTTCGAGTTTTTCTAGAACAGTAGGTACAACTTCCGTATATTCATCGTCGGAACTACAAACCACAACAATATTTGCGTTTTGTTCCATTGCTGTTTTTACTCCTTCGTCAACTGAGTTAAAACCAGGATTATCAATAACTTCAAAACCGGCACAAGCAAAAAATCCTGATGCAAAACCGGCTCTTGCTTTACGCATTGTTAAATCACCAATAGTTAGTAAGAAAACTTTGGGAGTTTCATTTGCCTTATCGGTTTTTAAACGTAACAATTCCATTTGCTCGGCACCACGATATGGTTTAATTGGTTCGGCAATTGCATCGTCTCGCCTACTTGATTTTGATGTAACTACATCAGCAGTAATTTTATCATCTGCTTTTTCTAATGCATTAGGATATTGATTTGTTCCTAATAAAATATCACGACGAGTTGCTAAATTCAAATTACGTTTATTTGCTGATTCGTTTACTTGTTCCTGAATGAATCCAGATTTGAATGCTTCAACATATCCGCCTTTTTCTTCAATTTCACGGAATAATTTCCATGCATGTTCAGCAATTGAATTTGTTAAGTTTTCGATATAATAAGAACCTCCGGCAGGATCGACAATCTTATCGAAATACGATTCTTCTTTTAATATAATCTGTGTGTTACGTGCAATACGATCAGAAAACATAGTTGATTCTTCGAATGGTTTATTAAACGGAGTAACAGTTAATGAATCAACACCAGCAATAGTAGCCGACATAGATTCTGTTGTTCCACGTAACATATTTACATAAGGATCATAAATTGTTTGATTAAATTTAGATGTAGCAGCATGAATATTCATTTTTACTACTTCCAAATTATTTGGTTTGTAAGCTTCTGCAATTTTAGCCCAAAGCATGCGTGCTGTTCTAAACTTTGCTATTTCCATAAAATAGTTTGAGCTTACACCAAAATTAAATTTTATATTTTGAGCAACAGTGTCAATATCTAATCCTTTTTCGGTTAAAAGATTTAAATACTGATTCCCCATTGCCAAAGCAAATGCTAATTCCTGAACTATTGTTACTCCGGCATTATTAAACATTTCGCCGTTAACTCCAATTACTCTGAAATCAGGAAGATCTTTTGCTTTTTCGATTAATTCTTTTGCTGTCTCAAAAACTTCATCCTGAGCTTTACAGAAATTACCATTTAAAGAAAGATGAGCCATTGGATCGAATCCAACAGAACCTTTTACTTTATTTTTATCTATTTTTTCTGATTGTATCTTTGCTTTTAAGAAATCAACAAAAGGATGAGCTGCAGTAGCACCAATGATATTCAGTTCAATACTTTCAAGATGAATATCATTTAATAATGTTTCAAACTCACTGTTTGAGAATTTTTCTTTACATGTTAAATCGAAACCTAGTGAATCAACACCCCTCATTAATACCTCAAGTGCTTTCTTATTCGCTTCAGCAGTATCGGTAGCATCAATATTCTGGCGAACATACCAAGTATTGATTTTAGCTTTGTTTCCACGAACGTAAGGAAATTCTCCCGGAAGGTATTTCAGGTGTTTCAGATTTTCAAGATTCTCAGCACGATAATATGGCTGTACGCTAAAACCTTCAATGGTTCTCCAAACCAGCTTCTTTTCATAATCTGCGCCTTTCAGATCGGCTAAGATCTTGTCTTCCCACTCCTTAGTAGAAACGGGAGGAAATTCTTCGAACAATTTTGTTTGTTTTGTTTTGTCTGTCATAACAAATTATAAAAATTAAATTTTGTGCAAAATTAGTCCATTTCACATTAAAAATCATGACTTTTAACATAAAATGATATGCTTAATAATATAGAAAATTAGTATTGAATATCGAGAATTTAGATATTAATAAATTCGATAAAGTAGTTTATGTTAATGAAATAATCCAAAACAAAACATCCGAAACTTTCAAAACTTCGGATGTTTATATATTTATAATTTTTATTATATGGTTTATTTTAAAGTACAAATTTTTAAATCATTTTAATCTTTAATATCTTTGAAATAAATCTGTAAAGAAATGGATTCAAAAAAACTTGCTCAAGAAATAAAAAAATACTTAAATACACATTTATCAAATCGTGTAACCGATGTGGTTATTTTTGGTTCTCAAATAAAAGGAAATGCTAAAAATGATTCTGATTATGATGTTTTAATCATTTTAAAAGATGATTATGATAGAAAAACAAAAAGAGCAATTAATGATTTGTGCTATGATTTTGACTTAAAATATGATATTTTTCTTGATACTCGGGTTATTTCAGAAGATGAACTTAAAAATGGATTAAGAGGCAAACATCCGATATTTAAAATAGCCATTAAAAAAGGCCTTCATGCATGATAAACGATAGAGATAAAAAAGAATTAATACAATATCGTCTCGAACAAGCCAAAGAGACTATTTCAGAAGTTGAAAAATTAATTGCATCTGATTTATTAAAAGTTGCTGTTAACAGGATTTATTATGGAATATTCTACAGTTTAAACGCATTGGCTTTAAAATATAACTTTCAATCATCAAAACATTTACAATTAATTGGTTGGTTTAATAAAAATTTTATAAAACCGGAATTAATTGAAACCATATATGGAAGAATTTTACGTGATAGTTTTAAAAACAGAAGTGATGGTGACTATGCTCCCTTTATTGAATTTAATAAAGAAGATGTAGTTGATATGCTTGATGACATGAAAAAGTTCATTTTAAAGATAAATTCCTTTGTTGAAAAGAACCAGTAAAAGTTCACATAAAAAACTTACAATAAACAAAACATCCGAAACTTTCAAAACTTCGGATGTTTATTCGTTTTTAAATTAATTATTATTCTTTCGAAGGATCTTCAACCCGGCCCATAAACAATATGAGTTTGTATATTTTTCGCGTATTACAAATAAGAATGGCCTGTCAGCTATGAATTGTGTGGATGGAGTTATGCCTGTAAATATTATCTCAACTGAAGTAACAGCAGCAGCTTCGGTTCCTTCTTCATTTACCTCAATAAATGTTTTGTGTTTTACTTTCGAGATATACAGTTGTATATTTTCAATTATGTTTGAAAAATCAGCCTGACCAGAATCAAAAGCCAATGTAAGACCCATATTCTTTAGCACATCATTAAGTTGTTTTTCATAAGCAAATTTAAACTTCGGAATTACAACATTAAGTTCGCCAACTTCGGCAAAATCAGTTAACCATTGATTATAAGTATCGTTATTCCACAATTCTAAAACATCATCTATGGTTTTATCTTCGTCAGGTAAAATGATAAACATACTAAAATTGCCACGCCCATACGGCAAGTCGAGAATTGTAAAATCATCGTGCCCCATCACTTTGGCAGTAATCAACTGATGCATGAAAGGAACTGTTATTTTGCTCCCGTTACTTAAAGTAAATTCTCCATTTACTGTATTTGATTCTTCGAATTGATATTTCCAGTTACCTTTGAAATAAACAGCATTAATCAGAAACATAAGTGTCATAGGGTCGATTTCATCAATAATTTCTTCGATCTTATCGTTGGTTTTATCTTTCACCCATGCATTTATTATATCAACTGCCTCATCATTAAAAACCAGTCGTTGTACTTCTGCATTATAATAATCTTCATTTACCTGTATAAATTCAGGTTTAATTGTATATTCATCACGATACCAAATCGAGTTTGCAATATCGATTATTACGCCCGGATCAACTTCAAGCAATGCCTCAACCAGTTCCTGGGCAGATTGATTTACCTCATCGATTGTGAGATCATTTAAAAACAATGTTTCTTCAAAGGCTTTTTTAGTATCACCATCAGCTCCATTGTAAGTCATCAATAAGGCTTGCGATATGCTTAAAGGAGAAATCATCAGGTTTTTATCTTTATCAGTATTGAGCATTCGTTTGAATATTTCGATTCCAAACTGATTGTCGGATGATACCATATCCTTAGAGTTTGCAGAAAGGATTATTTCTTTTTCTTCTGTTGGATATTCAGGGCCGTTATCATCCTTTTCGCATGATACTAAAATTAAACCGAGTAAAATAAGCAGGTAATTCATTATGTTTTTCATCTTTAAAATATTTGAGTACATTACACAGATGAATCCCGAATCATAATGGTTGCGTAATAAAAGAAACTATGCAGTATTTGCAACTTAAACCCAAAATATCCTAAGCTTTCAAAACTTCTAATGTTTAATTCATAATGATATTTCTATATCGGAATCTTAATACAAAACTCCACCATACCATTTTTATTCTGAACAGTAAATTGTCCTTTATGCTCTTCTATTAATTTGTATGCAATAGAAAGACCTAATCCTGTTCCTTTATCGGGGTCTTTGGTTGTGAAAAATGGATCAAAGATACTATCAATAACATCATCAGGAATTACAGGGCCTGTATTTGAAATACAAATTTGAGCAAACTCTGCATTATTCTGATTTATTAAAGAAGTTTTTATGATGATTTTTTCATTATTCAATTTCGTTTTATTACTAATAGCTTCCAATGCATTTTCGAAAATGCTTAATAATACCTGGTGTATTTTATCCTGATAACAATTAACCAGTGGCAATGCACCACAATCTTTTTCAATACTAATAGTTTTAGGTATTTTGTACCGGATAATTTGTAATGTTGAATCAATGATCCTATTTAACTCCACTTTTGAAATAACCGATTTCCCACGATATGAAAATGTCATTAAACTACTTACAATTTCTGTAACTTTATCAACTCCCTGGTTTATATCCGAAAGCATTTGTTTAATATCTAATTCTAATTCATTTTTTTCTTTTTCCGATTTCGAGTCTGCTTTATAAATACAATCATCGAGTATCATATTTAATCCTTCTAAATTTCCATTTATATAATTTAGTGGATTATTTATTTCGTGAGCAATTCCTGAAATTAAAGTTCCTAAGGATGCCATTTTTTCTGATTGAATCAGCTGTGATTGTGTTTCTTTCAGTTTGTTTAAAATAGTTTCAAGTTCCTGATTTTTATCATTTAACTCTTCTCTTTGAGCAAATAATTCTTCATTCTGGCTTTTTAATTCTTCCTGTTGAAACTTCAACCTCTGATTAGCCTCAAGCAGCAAGCCTTCGTATTTCTTATTTGTTTTAAATAAGTAAAATAGCGAAATATTAATAAATCCAAAGAATATAAAATTTGACGCCTTGAAAATAAAATAATGTTTATCAATGATCGGGATAATCTGTAAATCTCCAGTATTGAAAATAAATAGCAAATGATCAATAAATGCTGCTAATATTAAATAGTAAAATAATATAAATAATAAAATCCCCCGTTCTTTTTTATAATTAAAAATGAAGTGAGGAAGAATTGAAATAGCAGCAGGTACAAATGGATACCATAAAAAATACTCATCAGTTACATTCCCTAATAATGTTGGAAACACAATCAAAAAAAAAGGGATATGAATTGCTAAAAATATTTTAGAAAATCTGAAAAGCTTAAAGTGATTCAGTATAAAGTGAGCAAAAAGTAACCCGAGAATAATCAGAATTCGAATAGTTGAAATACCAACTATATCACTCTTTTTTTGAATATTCTCAATTATATCCAGCGGTAAAATAACAATAAACGTAAGTATTAACAAGAATATAATTCGGTTAAAAATCATTTTCTCCCTGTTAAATAATGGATCTGAATCTTTTTCAAGTCCTATATTAGAGATGTTAAGCCAAAGCTTTTTCATAACCCGAAAATTTAATCTATCAAGATAACCAAAAATTTTATTACCAACATGATAAATTTATTAAATGACAAAATATTTATTTAAATCTTATAAAATAAATAAAGAAAATTAGGGAGTTTAATTTTGGAAGAATGAATAATTATTGTTTTTTTGTGTTTCGTTCATGTTTTCGTAATTTTTAGAAATACCGTCAACGGTTTTTATT
>DAOWML010000239.1 GCA_030643125.1 Bacteroidales bacterium | reverse complement strand
TTGAAATCTTCAATAGTTTTAGCTAAAATAACTGAATGTAAAAAGATAGCTGGCTGTGTAACTCGGGTTTGTTTTAAATCATCCTCAGTACCATCGAACATTAGATCTGTGATTTTGAAACCTAAAATTTCATTCGCTTTTTCGAATAATTCTTTTGCAACAGGAAAATTATCGTAAAGATCTTTACCCATTCCAACAAATTGTGCTCCCTGACCCGGAAATACGTATGCTTTCATATAATTAATTTTGGTTAATACTTAATTTCGATATTGAAATTACTTTTTAACAGCCATCAAAATTAAAAAAAAATCCGAACCAATTAATAATATTAATTTATGATTTGGATTTTAGTTTATTTCAAAAATGAAATGGCATTTTTAATGCAGTTTCGTTGCAATTAAATGAATAAACTCTTCTCGGGTTTTTGTTTCACGCAAAAATGCTCCTGTAAAAGCAGAAGTAGTTGTAACAGAGTTTTGTTTTTGAACACCGCGCATTTGCATACACATATGTGATGCTTCAATAACAACAGCAACACCCATTGGATCTAGTGTTTCCTGAAGACAATCACGAATTTGCATCGTTAATCGTTCCTGAACTTGTAATCGACGTGCATAAGCTTCAACAACATGCGCTATTTTGCTTAATCCGGTAATGTATTTGTTGGGAATGTAAGCAACATGAGCTTTGCCATAAAAAGGTATCATATGGTGTTCGCACATAGAGTATATCTCAATATCTTTAACAATAACCATTTGCTTATAATCTTCTCTGAAAATTGCAGATTTTAAAATATCTTTTGGTTCAATACCATATCCTTTTGTTAAGAACTGAATGGCTTTTGCTACGCGTACAGGCGTATCAACTAATCCTTCCCTGTCTGGATTTTCACCAATTAATTCTAAAATTGCTTTATAATGTTCGGCAAGTTTTGCTGTTTTTTCGTCATTCCATTTATCTATTCTAATGTATCCGCTATCTTCAAATGTTTTAACTCCGTTATTTATAATTTCCATAATGCATTAATTTCCATAATATTCTACAAAATTATTTTCAGTTTCTTCAATTTTAACACAATGCAACTGAATGCCTAAAGCATTAATTGTTGGTGCAAGTTCTTCCCATATTCCAATTGCAAGATTCTCTGTCGTAGCCATTTCCCCTTTTAAAAAATCTACATCTAAATTCAGGTTTCTATGATCCAGTTTAACAATAACCTGTTCTTTAATGATTTTACTTAGTCGTTTTATATTTACAACAAATCCTGTTTCAGGATTAAGATCCCCTTTTACCGTAACATACATAACATAATTATGCCCGTGCCAGTTCGGATATGAACATTTATCAAAAACTTCCATGTTTTTTTTGTCATCCCACTCGTCTCTGAATAAACGGTGGGCTGCACTAAAACGCTCTCTGCGGGTTACATAAATCATATTTTAATTTGCTTTTGTAAGTATAAATAAACAACAATTTTGATATAAAAGCAATATATTTGAACTTACAAAAGTAGTAATTAATACCGAATGCTTATTATGTAGCAGAGAATAAATTCTCTTAACATTCTAATGCTTCGGCATTATATTATGATCTATTATCATTGATATATTAAGGTTAGATATAACATGAACATATTAATTGTTTCTGCAACAGAAAAAGAAATTTATCCAACATTAAATAAAATCAAATCATTTAATCGAGATGATTTGGTTGTTGATATTTTAGTAACGGGAATCGGAGCTGTTTTTACAAGTTATTTATTAACCCGTAAACTTTCAGAAAAAGAGTATGATTTGATTATAAATGCAGGAATTGCCGGTAGTTTTAATCCTGATTTAAATATTGGTGATACAGTTTATGTACAATCAGATCAATTTGCCGATTTAGGTTTTGAGGATAAGGATAAATTTTATACTGTTTTTGAAAAAGGATTTATATATAAAGATCAGTTTCCTTTTAAAAATGCTTTACTGGAAAATCCTTATGAATTTGACTTTGATTTAAAAAAAGTTTCTGCCATTACTGTAAATACAACTCACGGATGTAAAAAAAGCATTGATTTGTTTAAAAATAAATTTAATGCAGATACTGAAACGATGGAAGGGGCAGCATTTTTTTATGTTTGTTTAAACGAAGGAGTTAAATTTTTTCAGATAAGAACTATTTCGAACTATGTTGAGGAAAGAAATGAAGCTAACTGGAATATTCTTTTGGCAATAAAAAATTTGAATAATAAGCTAATAGAAATAATTAATGAGATGAAACACACATAAACTAACGGGTTAACCCGTTAGTTCACACAGGGGAATGATTATAATAAAAAAGAGAAGAGTTAAACATGCACAAAATTTCACTTGGGTTTTCAACCTGTCCAAACGACACTTTTATTTTCGATGCAATGGTTCATCATAAAATTGACACTGAGGGGCTCAAATTTGAGGTTTTTTTAGGTGATGTGGAAGAATTAAATAATAAGGCTTTAAATAGTGAGATGGACGTAACAAAAATCAGTTATCATACATTTTCAAAAATAGCTGACAATTATTTATTATTAGACTCGGGGAGTGCTTTGGGGTATAAAAACGGACCATTATTAATCAGTAAACATAAGATTTATATTGATGAAATAAATGATATTAAAATCGCAATTCCAGGTTTGAATACTACAGCTAATTTGTTGCTTAGTATCGCGTTTCCAAATGCTAAAAATAAAAAAGAATACCTTTTTTCAGATATTGAAGATGTAGTAATGAGCAATGAAGTTGATGCCGGATTAATTATTCATGAAAACAGGTTTACTTATGAAGAAAAAGGTTTGAAAAAAATAGTTGATTTAGGTGAATATTGGGAAAAAGAAACTGGTTTGCCTATACCTTTAGGAGGAATTGCCGTAAACAGAAATTTAAATCATGATCTTCAATTAAAAATAAACAGGGTTTTAAAACGGAGTGTAGAGTTTGCGTTTGAAAATCCAAAATCGGCATATTCTTATATTAAACAATATGCACAGGAAATGGATGAAGAGGTAATGTACAAACACATAGAATTATACGTAAATGATTTTACGAAAGATTTAGGTAAAGATGGAAAAGAAGCAATAAAAGTTCTTTATGAAAGAGCTATCTCTTTAGGTGTTTTACCAAAAATGAATGAACGTATATTTTTAACTTAACGAATTATCTTGATACTCATATCTAATATCTAATATCTATTTCTAGTCTAACGACAATAAATTTTTTACTTTTACATCATTATTAGTTTTAAACAGTACGATATGATTATAGTTACAGGAGCAGCAGGTTTTATTGGCAGTAATATGGTAAGCAAGCTCAACAGCGAAGGTTTTAAAGACATTGTTGTTGTTGATGATTTTTCACATCCCGAGAAGAATAAAAATTTTGAAAGCAAGATTTTTTCTCATAAAGTGCATCGTGATGATTTTATAGATTGGCTGGAAGAAAATCAGCGTTTTGTGCAGTTTGTATTTCATATGGGTGCCAGATCTGCTACAACAGGATTTCCAAAAGAAATTTATGATGTTCTTAACCTTAATTATTCAAAAGCAGTCTGGGAAAAATGTGTTAAATATGGTTTGCCTCTGGTTTATGCATCATCTGCAGCTACTTATGGACTAGGGGAGTTCGGATACGAAGATAATCACGAGATTGTTGAGAAGCTAAAACCTCTTAATTTGTACGGTGAATCGAAAAACGATTTCGATAAGTGGGCTTTAGTGCAAGAAAGGAAACCTTATTTCTGGGCAGGTTTGAAATTCTTTAATGTTTACGGTCCTAATGAATATCATAAAGGACGTATGGCATCTGTAGTTTTGCATGCTTTTAATCAAATTCAAAAAACAGGTGAGATGAAGCTGTTTAAGTCTCACAATCCTGATTTTCCTGATGGAGGACAAACTCGCGATTTTGTTTATGTAAAAGATTTAAGCGATATCATGTTTTTCTTGATGAATCACAGAAAAGATTCCGGACTTTATAATGTGGGAACAGGGAAGGGGAGAACTTTTCTTGATTTAACAAAGAATACATTTAAAGGGATGGGCATTGCTGAAAACATTGAATTCATTGATACACCGATTGATATCCGCGATAAATACCAGTATTTTACCGAAGCAAATATGAGTAAATTGCGTTCAATTGGCTATGACAAACCTTTTACTAGTTTGGAAGATGGTGTTGAGGATTATGTAAAGAATTATTTGACAGGGCATAATTATAATTAAATGAAATCAGGAATGTTTCATTTTAATTTACTATAAATATGTTTAGGAGCAAATACACTTAAAGTGATAAGCCTG
>DAOWML010000322.1 GCA_030643125.1 Bacteroidales bacterium | reverse complement strand
TCTATATATTATCCAAAAAAACAAATGCATTATATCACTTCGGCAACAACAAAAGTACTACCTCCAATGAAAATCAAATCGTTAACTCCTGCATTTTCTTTCGCGCTCACAAATGCTTCCTGCACTCTTCCGTATACATCTCCCATTAAGTCACATTTATTGGCTTTTTCTTTTAATATATTTTGATCTAGAGCACGAGGAATATTTGCTTTTGTAAAATAATATTTTGCGTTTTTAGGTAATATTTCTAAAATGCTTTCAATGTTTTTATCATCAACAACACCAACAACAATATGCAAATTTTTATGTGGTATTTGATTTAACTGATTCACCACTAAAGTTATTCCATCCAGATTATGTGCTGTATCACAAACTATGGTCGGATTAAAGCCCAGTATCTGCCAGCGGCCTTGCAACCCGGTATTCTTTGACACTCTTTCTAAACCCGAATATATTGCTTGATTTTTTATGTTATATCCTTTTTCAATTAACAAATCAATAGATCGTAAAACAGTCAGTAGATTTTTTTTCTGATAAGTCCCTAAAAGATCTAATTTCAAATCTGAGTATACTATGTTATTATCTTTATTAATATTAAAAACCTGTTTGTTATCAATTGATAACAGTACATATTCAGATTTATAATACTGATCAGCAAAATAAATGTTTGTTCGTTTTTCTTTAGCAAAATTCTTAAAAACAGTCTCTGTTTCTGTTTGTGTTTCACCAATAACTACCGGGGTGTCTTTTTTAATTATACCCGCCTTTTCTTTGGCAATTTCAGAAATAGAATTTCCTAAAAAAGAAGTATGGTCTATACTTATATTCGTTATAATGGATAAATCCGGCTTAATAATATTTGTGGAATCCAATCTTCCTCCCATTCCCACCTCTACAACTGCTACATCAATATTTTCTTTTGAAAAATAATCAAAAGCCATTGCAACCGTCATTTCGAAAAAGGATGGTTTAATTTCCTCAAACTTTAACCGATGATCTTTTACAAATTTTACAACGAAATTTTCAGAAATCATTTGCCCATTTATTCTTATTCGCTCTCTAAAATCTTTTAAATGCGGCGAAGTATACAAACCGACTTTATATCCCGACTCCTGTAATACAGATGCCAGCATATGAGAAACAGAACCTTTTCCATTGGTTCCTGCAACATGAATACTTTTAAATTTTCGATGTGGACGATCAAAATATTCATCCAACCCCAAGGTAGTATTTAGATCTGCTTTATAGGCTGCCTTACCCTGTCGTTGATACATGGGCAATTGACTAAATAACCAAACAAGTGTTTCCTTATAATTCATCATATTTTATTAAAAGCTCAAAAATAAGTAAAATTACACAGTAATATAATGAATCCTTTCTAGTTTAAATCCCTTCGTTTACATTCTATATAAAAACATTATTTGTTTAGGATACCTTAGTTTATTCAAAAATAATTGTATTAATTTAGTAAGCGCTAAAACTAACCAGACTCTGGCAAACTTAAATAATGATTTATGAAAAAAAATAAAAAGGTTTTTGTAATTGATACAAATGTTATTCTTCATGATTTTAATTGTTTATATAAATTTCAGGAAAACGACATCGTATTACCTATTGTTGTTTTAGAAGAGTTAGATCATCTAAAAAAAGGAGATAATCAGATAAATTTTCATGCCAGAGAATTTACGCGTGAGTTAGATAAATTATCGGGCGACAACTTATTTAATGGTGGTATATCTTTAGGTAAAGGATTAGGCAAATTATCAATAGAAACAGGGAAGGCATATTCCGATCAACTTAAAGTATCTTTCCCGGAACCAACTCCTGATCATAGAATTTTAGCTATAGCCGAAGATGTTAAAGTAAAGAAAACGGGCCAGGAAGTTATTCTTGTTAGCAAAGATATTAACCTGAGAATGAAAGCAAAGTCATTAGGAATTTTAGCTCAGGATTATAAAAATGATCAGATTGCTGATATAGAAAAGATACATAAGGATATAGAAACTCTTGATAATATTGATGATCAACTAATTTCAAAATTCTACGAATCGCATGAAGGGATTCCAATTAGTAAGTTTAAATTAAAACCTTTACCACATCAGTATTTTATTTTAAAAGGACTGAAATCTTCTGCATTAGCACATTACGATCCTTTTGAAAAGGTTTTACAAAGAGTTGAAAAACATAGAACTTATGGTATTGATCCACGAAATGCAGAACAAACTTTTTCTATAGATGCATTATCAAGATCCGATATTCAATTAATTGCACTTACAGGTAAAGCCGGAACCGGTAAAACTTTATTGGCTCTTGCTGCAGCATTACACCAGGAAAAAAAGTTTAATCAAATTCTTTTAGCAAGACCTATTGTCCCTCTGGCAAACAGAGATTTAGGTTTTTTACCAGGAGATGTGAAAGAAAAAATTCTTCCTTATATGCAACCCCTTTTCGATAATTTAACTGTAATAAAAAACCAATTTAAAGCTCAAAGCAAAGAATACATGCAAATAGAGGAAATGCAAAAGGCGGAAAAATTGGTAATTACTCCACTAGCATATATTCGTGGTCGAAGTTTATCGAATGTGTTTTTTATTGTCGATGAAGCACAAAACCTTACTCCTCACGAAGTAAAAACAATTATTACCCGTGCTGGTGAAGGAACAAAAATAATTTTTACAGGCGATATTCATCAAATTGACTCTCCATATCTTGATTCAAAATCGAACGGATTAAGTTTCCTTGCTGACAGAATGAAGGGACAAGATATTTTTGCTCATGTTAATTTAGTAAAAGGAGAAAGAAGTTATCTATCTGAATTAGCAAGCGATTTACTTTAATATAGTGATTGGTGAATAGTAATTAGTGTTTGTCTATAAAGTCCGATTTCTTCGTTACGTTTGCCTTCAAAATGGTCATTTACAAAAGTAAACTCCCATTTTTCAGGCTT
>DAOWML010000133.1 GCA_030643125.1 Bacteroidales bacterium | reverse complement strand
GAATATAAAGGATGGAAAGTGCCAGATATACTTCTGTCAGGTAATCTTAAAGAAATTGATAAGTGGAAAGAGGAGCAGTCTATTGAGCGTACCAAACGTTTGAGGCCTGATTTACTTGATGAATAATTACATTATTTTCATAAGAAAACAATCGGTTAAATCAACAAGTATATGCAACAATAATCCAATTGCTGGTATACGTAACTTTTTATTCGCCAAAAATAGGAAGTAAATGCCTATTGCATAGTAAGAATGCAAAGGATGAAATCCGATACTACATCTGTTTGGATCAAAAATTGGATTTGCCAATAAATGATCTAAATCAATCAGATTAGCAAGTAATAATAGAATACTCGCTTTCCAAAAATTTTTTCTAAAAAAAAAGAATGCAATTATAAAGGGTAGCAAATAATGCATTCCGTAATGCAGAGAGAATCGAAGTAGTTCCATAAAAAAGTCAAATGCCTGAAATTGAAAAATGGTTTATTTGTTTAAAGGTTTATTAGTTTATTTGGAAGAAAACTGTTAACTGAAAACTGCTGCTGCTAACTGATTTAAGCTCCTTTTCTATTTTGTGGATTAATACGGCTGAAAATGCTGGTACGTTTAGTTTTTTCAAATACATTTCCTTTTACTTGCCTTATATCTTCAATAGTGAAAAAAGCGTTAGGTCTTATTTCATGAACAATTTTAAGATATTTTTTAAGGTCTCTTCTATGAATTGTAGAAAAAAGCAATTTTACTGAACCTTCACGACCAACAGCATCCATTAGTGTAAATCCATAACCCGCGACTTTAAGGTTTTCACCTAATACCTGTTCATATTTTTGCAGAATAACCCGAATGAGAACAACTCCAATAGATATTTTTTGTTCTAAATAAATCCCAAGAAAATTTCCTATTGCAAATCCACCTGCAAATGCTATATAACAATAGAAATTATCGAGATGTTTCATAATCTGGCTAATTGCTGTTAACCAGATTAACGATTCAAAAAACCCAACTAAAGGTGCAAGATATTTAAATCCTTTAGCGGCATATATTAATCTTATTGTACCTATGGTCTGATCCGTTACACGGGCAATAAAAATTAGCAAGGGTAGTATCAGGTAAGTAAAAAGCGGAGTGTCAACGCCAGATAGAAAATCCATAATTAAATATTTAAGTTATATAAAACTAATCAAACAATTTATAATATACTCCAAGGTTTAAGTGTGCCTGGTACATTTCATAATCAATATTATAAGTAGCTTTTTCATAAATCTTATATTTGTTTCGTTTTGTAAAAATATTAATTTTAGAGATAAACAATGATAAGATTACAATTTCTTTTACCAGAAATGTAATTATTAACACTTAAAAAGAAAGCTGTCCTTTTGAGACAGCTTCTTTAAAATATTTTAAGTATAAATTATAATTTATAAGATGTAATTTGAGTTTCGTTAGTTTTATAAAAAACCTGCCCTGTTACATCATCAACCGCATATACCGGCTCTTTTTCTTTGCCAAGATTAATAGTGCCTTCAGGTTCACCCGTATCCTTGTTAACTTTTAATAATGTATTATCTTTTTCTATTTTGCCAAAAATGATAATAAAATCACGACCTTCAGAAGTAGCTTTAAAACGAGCATTAGCCTGCTGGAATGACTGTTTTGCAAAATCAGAAGCAGCATCGCCCAGTTCACCATATATTTGTCCAAGACCTTCAACAATGGCTCCATCAAAAGCATCTTCTTTCTTTATGTCAGGAGCAGCTGATTGAAGAACTTCTGATGCATAATAGGCATTTGCACTAATGTAGGCGGCACGTGCTGCCTGTGCATATAATAAGGCTCTTTTTAAACCCGGTTCGCGTGGTGCTTCGTAGTATTTTTGGAATAACTGCGATCCTGAATAATCAAACATAGCAACATTTTGCTCTGATGAAACAAAAATTCCTTTTTCACGAAGTTCTAGTTTATTAGGGATTTCTTTACCTTCAAATTTTAAGGCAACACTTGATATGTTTTTAACTGTTGCAGCTTCAATATCTATCAATTTTACAATATTTTCTTTTGTATCAAAAGCATATATTGTATTTTCTTTTTGTTCTAAGAGTGTTGGATTTGTTTGTATCGATTTATCAAATACTAATTCGCCCGTTGTTGGATTTAATATATTGATTTCTTTTGTAGTAATAAAAAGAATTCCTTTTGGTGATTTAATGGTTCTGATAACTTCTCCATTAATTCTAACTGGTTTTTCAAATGTTATTAAACCTTGTGCCGGATTTAAAAAGTTTAGATAATTCTTTTTCTCCGGATTGTGACATTAGAAGAATACCGTTTTCAGTTTTTAAATGCTTGTAAATACCACCTTTTATGGAAATTCCTCTTCCTTTTTTACCCCACTTCCCGGTTGATGTTTCCAAATCAAAAAAGTTAATTTTAGTTCTGTTACCATCGTTTGGTAAAATAATAATACCATCTTTATAAAATGCTAAATCTCCTAATTTACCTCGCATCTGAATAGGTTCTGTCCAAAGTCTCGAACCATCAGCGATGTTAAATGCTATATAGTTATTTTCATAACTAATCATCGTTTTCCCACTACTAGATTTACTCTCATTTTTATTTTCAGCACCAATTATAAAAATATCTTTGGAAGGATGTTTGTAAAAGTTAACAACAAAGTCTTCATCGGCAACAGCTTGTTCGGCAACTCCCTGCAGAAGACTGCCAAATGCTCCCATACTTTCTAATTGTTCAGCTTCTTTTGAAATAGAATTTTTCCAGATAATGTCACCCGTTTGACTATTTACTTTATAGTTTTTAAATAATGTAACAATAAGTAATTCTTTATCTGAAAGTTCATTTAAAGTAACTATCCTGCCAAATCTTTCTTCAATTTGCCATACAGTTTTTCCTGTTGCCATATCAACCATAAGCATGATTGGATTGCGATTCATATTTTTACCTGCAACAAGAATTCCATTCGCTTTATAAAGCACTTGCTTAGTTTTTAAATCTGCAACTCCGGCTTGTGATGAGTTAAATTTGATATTTCCTGTAAAAGGATCAAGTAAAGTAATGACATCTCCTAGTGTAATTGATACTAAAGGCGAGCCACTCATTTCTTCGATTTGTTCATTTGCAATATTTGCAAATTGACTGTTTGACCAGAGTTTTTCACCTGTTTCAGGATTAAAAGCAGCAAATTCAGTATTGGTGCAAACAAAGTAATTTCCGAACGATGTAACTTGTTGCCATAATACCTTTCCGGAAAGGTCTGTTTTCCATAGTTCATTTACTTGCGCATGGCTAATCGACCATGAAATAACAAGTATTGAAATAATACATAAGATCTTGGTTAACTTTTTTTTCATATTATTTAAAGTTTAGTGAATGATTTAATTTGTTCTGAAAAAGAAAAGTGATTATCATTATTTTTTTGAAATTTACAATAGTCAAATAACGTTCCAAATTTTTGATAAAAGAGTAAATTATTAAGTTAAATAATCATTATGTCCAATTGTTTATTATTCATTGGTCATTATAAATAATGGTTGTAACTCAAAACTTTTATAGAAAGGTCTTAATCTTTCTGTATTGTAATGTTTTTGAATATTTACTGTTTTTTTTGAATCAACAACAACTTCAATTGGCAAATTATCATACCTGCCATTTTTAAGAACAACAAGCCGGCCATGAATTCCTTTTAAAACTAAATCTATAGCTAAATTTCCATAAGCCATTGGTACAATTGAATCTATTGCATCAGGATCGCCACCTCTTACTAAGTAACCAAGTTTTTGATTTATTACACCTATAGGCCGGCCTTTACAACAATTTGCTGAATATTCTTTGAGCCTGGCAGAAACCAAATCTCCAATTCCTCCCAGTTTTGCATGTCCATAAGCATCTTTAACTTCATTTTCAAATACCATTTCGCCACCTTTGAACATAGCACCTTCCGATACTAATACTACCGAATATTTACTGGGGTTATTCATGCGATCTTCAATAAGAAGTTCTGTAAGGTTTTCAATCTTAAATTCATATTCGGGAATGACACAACGGTTGGCAGCTCCGGCTATAGTTGGAAGCATTGCTGTAAATCCCGCATAACGGCCAAATACTTCGAGAACCATAAATCGTTCATGTGAGCCGGCACTGGTTCTTAAGTTATTTATTATTTGAATGGTTCTGGTAATACAGGTGCTAAATCCAATAGAATAATCGGTTCCCGGCACATCGTTATCCATTGTTTTTGGCATTGCTACAATCTTAACTCCTTCGTGATATAATCGTACGGCATAACTTAAAGTATCGTCGCCACCAATTGGTATAAGATAATCTATTCCTAAGAACTCCAGGTTTTTGAGAACCTCAGGTGTAATATCATTTCTTGGTTTATTATATTTTTCTTTTAAATGATCAGGAACATTCCAGTTGGCAATTCTGCTGGGATTTGTTCTCGATGTATGTAAAAATGTTCCTCCTGAGCGCCCGGCCTTATTCACCCTGGTTTCAGTTAATATCTCATAAAATTCTGTATTATCAGCATTTTTATCTCTTATCATATCAACTAATCCCATCCAGCCACGGCGTATTCCTATTACTTCAAAACCTTCACGAAGGGCCCTTATGGTTATTGCCCTTATTGCCGGATTTAACCCGGGAACATCGCCACCGCCTGTGAGAATCGCTATCCTGCCTTTAATTTTATTATTTTTTGTCATAATACCAAATTTAGAAATTAAGATTAGTAATGAAATTTACAAAAAAAATAAAGCTAAGTAAAGTAAATTGTTAGCTTTTATAAAAATAGGAAAAGAAAATATGTTTTATTTATTGGTATACCGTATTCTATATTTTCTGTTTTTCAAACCACCGTCAGGGTTTTTAACCGCTGACGGGTTTTTTGTTTCTTTTATACCAACCATGTTAGTGGTTTTATGTCTTGACAGATATTAATTTTCTTTCATATCAGTCGGTTATTTTAAGTTATATAAAAATTTATCTTAAAATTTTACGAACAAAAGCAACTGTAAAGTACGACATCAGGAATAATCCTACAAAACCTTCCATTCCGGAAAGCCATCTGAAAAATCCCGAAGGATAATAATCGCCATAACCAATGGTAAGAAATGTAATTGCACTGTGGTAGAATGAAACTGCTACAGGACCGAGTTTGTCGGGATCGCCAACCGATGATACAATTTTTGAATCAATAAAGAAAGGTATAACTAAATATAGTAAGGAGAAGAAAATGTATCCGAATAGCATGCTGGTTAATACACGTAATGGATTTGTAGCATATAATCCAACTTTATCGAATACCAGCCATTGAAAAGCATACGATGGATATTCCCATATTCGACTGTAAGGATTTTTCTTTAATGCATCTTTTAAATCGGCTTTTAATTCGTTGCGTTTAAACTCAACGTAAGCTTTGTCTTCATCGACATATTGACCTGTTGTACTGAAATTTTCTTTTAGTATTCGGAACTGTTCGGCAAATTCTCTTCTGTTTGTGTTTTTTTGCGAATAAATAAGTTCTTTAATGTTATTTATTTCCCAATCGATATATATTCGGCCAATTAAACGCATACCGACAAAATTGATTGTTCCTATTTCGAGAGGGAAATTATAGGGTTTAATATCAATTATATCGCGAGCTACTGTGTCGGAAAGATCTATTGATTTACATTTTGACAATCTTAAATCTACATAATAATCTAAATGACATGATTTAAGCGAAAGCTCAAGAATGTGAGAATTGTTAAAACTCAGGTTTCCTTTTCCAAAATCGGCATTATCGAGATATAAAATGGTGTTATCGAACTCAACTTTTTCAAACGATATATTTCCATCACCCCAAATAGATTTTCTGTAAGTTAATTTTCCTCCTTTGTGTTGGGAAGCTTCAAAAGATTTTTCACCATTTCCAAAAACCGCACGATTAAAACTAACTTTTGCATCGCTAAATTCTGTTGTACGAAAATCAACCTTCCCGTTTCCAAATTCAGTTCTTTCAAATAATAACTCTTTACAATGAAAACGTGCAAAGTGAAACCCAATTTTACCTTCACCAAAACGTGCAACCTTAAACGTAACTCGTTTGGAATTAAACAGAACGTTAACGAATGTTACATCACCATCGTTAAATTCGGTATTTACGAAAAGCACATCTCCTTTGCCAAAATAAGCATCCTGGAAGTTTTTGTGTCCGGTACCAAACCATGAGTTTTTGAAATTTACTTCGCCATCACCAAAATTTACATTCGAAAAATCAACATTTCCATCATTAAAATAGGTATAACTAAAATTTACTCCACCCTGATGAAATTTAGCTGATTGAAAAGAAACTGCTCCACTAAGAAAATGAGCATTTTCAAAATTTTTATATTCATCATCGAATTCAGCAAAAGAAAAATCAGTAATAACACGCGAATCGAAAAAAGCATTATATGCTGAAAATCCATGAATTTTTACATAGCTCTTTTTCTCAATATTTCTGCTTTCGCGATATTCAAGCAACGAGAAATTTTCAACATAACAATGATCAAGATCGATAGGTTTTTCCTTCTCAATTAGTTGAT
>DAOWML010000182.1 GCA_030643125.1 Bacteroidales bacterium | reverse complement strand
GTTATATCAGAACCATAAATCTGGCAAACATCTAAGTGAGATAATCCACGAAGGATAAATCGCATTATTTTTTCTCCAATTTCGGTAGTAATCGTTAACAAATTATTCTGATCAATAAATTGTTTGAAATTAATATCTGAAATTTCGGGAACCAGTTCCCTGATTTGCTTGTCAACTATTGATTCTAAGCGAAAAGCATCATTAGCTACAGGATTTGATTGCAGTATAATCCCTTCTTTATTGAACCTGAAAACTGGTTCAGGGTTTAATTGTGCAAAAAGTGCCATAGATTCTGCTTCTTTCTGTGCTTCTATTCTTCTTGTTATATCAGATCCATACATTTGACAAACATTAACTTCGTTAATTCCTTTTAATATAAAACGATAATATTTATTCCCGAATTGGGTATCGATGGTTTGAATTCGATTATTTTTTATAAAATGATTGATATCAATAGATTGTGTTTCTTTAACCAAGTTCTGAATTTCAAATCCGATTAACGTTTTTTTGTTGAAAATGTCGTTGGCTGCTTTGTTAGATTGTAGAATTAATCCATTATCGGCAAAACGCAAAACCGGTTCAGGGTTTAATTCGGCAAATAAAGCCATTGAATGAAGCTTTTCTGCTGCTTTTTTCCGTTCGGTAATATCTTCTTTTACTGCAATATAATTCTGAATTACTCCATGTCTGTCCCTAACAGGACTTATAGTCGCTTCTTCCCAATAGGTTGAACCATCTTTACGGCGATTATGAAATTCTCCTTTCCAAACTTCTCCGGACAAAATAGTTTCCCACATTTTTTTGTATATTTCTTTGGATAGATAATTAGTCTTTAAAATCCGGGTATTTTTCCCAATTACATCTTTCCTTTTATAACCTGAGTGTAATTCGAATGCTGTGTTTACAAACTCGATATTTCCGCTTAAATCGGTAACAATAATCGAATTTGATGTTTGAGAAACTGCTGTGGATAGTTTTTCGTTTTCGTACTGTGTACTTGCAATTTCGGTAATATCTGCTCCATAAACTTGCATCACATTTAACTCTGTAATACCACGTAATTCAAATCTGAAATTTTTATTATCAACAGATTCAATCAATGATAAAATATCACCATTCTTGATATATTTTTCGACTTTGCTTTGATCAATCCCCTTAATCATATCAAAAGCTTTCCCGTTTTTAGAGATTATATCAGAAAATATTTCTTCAGCGGCATAATTGGCTTGTAAAATATTCCCTTCTTTATCGAAACGGAAAACAGGAGCAGGATTATATTTGGCAAATAGCGCCATGGATTTAATTTCGTCAGGAGAAAACTTTATATCTTGTACCATAGGTTTAAATATTTTATTTGCAGTTATTAATAATGTTAACTAGGTAATTAATTGTAAACGCTGAATTTACAATGCCTTCCATTATAGTTAAATCACATTGAGTAACTTCATAATGTTTATTGAAAGTAATAACGGAAATATCTTCTTCGTGATAATTGACAAAGTTTTCTATTTTAAAATCAAGAAAATCAAGGACTTCATGATCAAAGCGATTGTTTTGATAAAATACTTCGGAATCATTATATTTTTTAATTGTATCGGTTATGATACTAGGGTTGCGACGCGATTTCCATATTGGAGCTTCGGAATCTTTTGCTATAATTATTTCATTTGATTTATTTATCTGTCCGTTTAAAGTTTTATAAACAAAACCTTTTAAGTTTCCATCCTTTTCTTTGCTGGTAATAAATATTCCTTTATATCCCAGGTCAAGCACAAACTGAGCTAAACGATCGTAACTGTCTGTTGATTTTAATTGTTCGTCAATACTTAACATCATTTGTGTACTGAAATTTCGAACTTTTCCAAGTATCTCATTCAATTTCTTTCGTAAAGTAACGTCGTCAAGCCATACTAATAAATTATTACTAAACTCATCGGCTTTCATATTAATAGAATACCATTTTTCGGCACGTGGTGAATACCATTCCTCAGAAATGTGATCCTTGGTTTTACAACTTTTATTAATCATACTTTTAATATTGATGACTTGTTGGTTCTCAAATAAATCCAAAAAGTTTTTAATATTATTATTAGCAAAAAAATCTTTAGTTTTACCTTCAGAAACAACAATGTTGCCAGCTGTATTAATTACAAATGCAGGATCTTTTTTCTCTATTGGCAACCTAACTAACAGGTTAAGATTACGATTTCCAAACTTTACAGAAGCTTTTGAAATGGATTGAACTATTATTGGCACTACAAAAGGAACTAAAGATGAAAACATCCCAATTCCCTGAAAATAGTTGATTACAACACCAATTAAAAATGCCATAAAATAGTTTAACGGACTTATTAATTCTTTGAGTAAGAATTTAAAGTATATCAAGATCGCTTTTATAGGATGTTCCATGTTTAACGTTTATTATCTTAGTCGTATTTTAAAAAGAAACCTTACAAGACCATAAATGTTCAATATTTATTTAATCATTATAGGAAATTATAAAACAAATTAGTCTGATGAATAAATAATTGAAATTGTTTTTTATAAATTGCATTTTTGAAAATTATAATAATATTTTATTATGGCAGGAATTCATTTTAAGGAGTCACAAAAAATTGATTTAAGCTGGAAATGGCTATTTTTTATTTGCTTATATGGTTTAATGTTTTGGGCGTTATCAGAGCAGTTTTCAAAGGAAACGGATATCCCGGCTGTATCGTCAATAATATTTAGTTTGTGTTTAATTATATTGTTTAATATAGTTGTCATAATTATGAGACTGGATATAGAAATTGATGAGGCTAAAATTACTTATCGATATAAACCATTTCATGTAAAACCTCGAATTATTTATTGGGATGATATTTTGGATTTTTATATACGCTATTATAAACCATTTAAAGAGTATGGAGGACATGGTCTTCAGCGACATTTTAAAAATGGAAAAGCTTTTACTGTTTCTGGTAAAAATGGTTTGCAATTAATTTTAAAAGATGGAAAAAAAATTCTCATAGGAACACATAAACCTAAAGAGCTTGCAATGATTATTGACAAATTAAAAAGCAGAACTAATTAGTTCTGCTTTTTGTTTAAAATAGTTTATCTAAAACTTCTTTTAATGTTTCCAAATCAGGGTTGATGTCGAAAATATGTTTAGGTTTAAGATAAACAATATCATTTTCACGTTTGAATTTTTCTTCGCCGCCACCGGTAATATTTAACATAATTAAAGCATCTTTTTCTACTGTACTGTCATTTACAGCTTTAATCAAAGTTGCAGTTGCAACTGCCGATGCCGGATGAATATCGTTTCCTTCTAATTGCTCAAAAAGTTTTCCAGCCTCAATTAATTCATCGTTTGTTGCGGTTAATACATCGCCACCAGCATCTTTCATAGCGTCATATAATCCACCTGGGATTGAATATGGAGGCCTTCTATTTGATAATACTTTTGCTATTATTTTTTCTACTTTCTTTCGAGCTTCATCGTCGTCCATTGGCAATAAATCTCTAGAATCAGCTCTCCATGCTTCTTGCAATATAACGAATGGCTCATTTTGAGAAACCATTAATTTCATTTTGTTGTTTCCAAATCTTCCATCTCCTATAAGTCTTAGGTTTGCTTCCCAGGCAGCAACAGCGCCAGTACTACTTCCAACAGCCTGGAAGTAATAATCCGGTATTTTACCAATTTCATGAACAGCAGAAAGTACAGTTGTACCCATTCCTTCTCTACGAGCAACATTTTTAGCACCACCTTCTGCGATAAAATTATCCAACTTGCAAGCAAGGTTAGATAAATGAATAGCATCAAAATAATCACTTCCACTTTTTGTTGCTATTAATTTTACACAGTCGTTAATAGGTTTATTAAACCACATAACGTCTAGATAGTCTTCAGGAACACACAATAATAATGGAATATTGTTTTCAGAACATACACTTGCAAATGCTCTTGCAGTATTCCCTGCTGATGCTACTACCAATACTTTCTTTTCTTCTGATGATAATCGACCACAAACAGAATATGCTTCTGTTTCTTTAAAAGAACAAGTAGGAAAATTCGAACCTATTTCAGGCCAGTATCCACTAAATGTAATATATAGTTTACTTAAACCTAAATGCTTTGCTAAACCTTTGCTTTTGTATGTTATAGGAGCTGATGAACCTTCTAGTGTTTTATGTATTGGTAACCAATCAGCAAATCTGTATATACCATGTGAGATATCTTTCACATCAATTTGTTTTTTCTTATATATGGCACGAATTAAAGATGGTTTATCTTCTCCCGGAGCATCTAGAGTCCAGCCTTCATCATTAAACTGTTTGCCTGTTTTAACTGATTGTAAAATGTATTTTGTTGCTTTAAATTCTTTTGACATTTTTTGTTTTTCTTTTAATAAATTAAGCGGTAAAAATATAAAAAATGAATGGTTTACTAAATATTTTTGTAAAACTTATAACTGAATTGTAAAAGTTGATCCTTTTTCGAATACAGAACTTACTCTTAATGTGCCTTTGTGCATGAGAATAATTAATTTCGAATAGTAAAGGCCAATACCTGTGCCATTAGTTTTTGTTGTAAAAAACGGAATAAAAATATCTTTCAAAATTTCGCTATTAATTCCTGTACCATTATCAGTAATTGATATTGTTTTTTTGTTTTGATTTTCCGATAACGTAATTTTTATTTTGGGTTGTGTTGTATTTTCAAATGCTTCTATGGCATTTTTTACCAGGTTAATTATTACTTGAGTAAGAAGAGACTTGTCTGCAAATAGTTTGAGATTTTTGTTTTCCGACAAACATAAATTTATTTTTTTTTCTTGCAATTCTTCTTTATATAAAGTTTGTAGTTCTTCAATTATTTCAGAAAATGAGAAGTTAGTAAAAACCGGCTCGGGAATTTTATATAGTTTTCTATACGATTCAACAAATTGCATCAAGCCTTGTACTCTTTTGTTCAAAGCTTTTAGGCCTTGAAAGGTGTCTTCAATATCTTGAACCTCAAATTCTTTTAATGATTTTGGATGATCATTTTGTTGATATAAATTGTACAGTGAATAAGTGAGAGTTTTCATAGGTGTTACTGAGTTCATGATTTCATGAACGAGAACATGCATTAGTTTTTTCCATGCTTCAAGTTCTTCACGATCCAGTTCATTAGAAATATTTTGAATAGATGCCACTTTTAAAGCTTTGCCCCGTAAAACAAAATGATTAATATGAACGGTTAGTTTTTGTAATTCGTTGTTT
>DAOWML010000224.1 GCA_030643125.1 Bacteroidales bacterium | reverse complement strand
TACCTGTTTCATATTTTGTCATATCAACACTACCTGCAAAACACTGAGTAACATTTAAAATTATTTTACCTTTATTAATTACATTTTTTAACTCATTTAAAAACCATTTCTCCGTTGGTGCATTTCCAGCCCCATAAGTTTCCAAAATTATTGCTTTAATATTTTTAATATTTAAGATTGTGTGTATTGTTTCTTTACTTATTCCGGGGAAAATTTTAAGTACAGCAATATTTGAATCTAATTCTGTATGAATTTTTAGTTCTTTATGAGAAGGAGAATAATGAATTGCTCCATAATTAAATTTTAAATTAATACCTGCTTCAGCAAGATTTGGATAATTGGGAGATTCAAAAGCATTAAAATGTTCTGAATTATATTTAGTTGTTCTGTTACCTCGCATAAGTTTATTTTCAAAATAAACACATACTTCAGGAGCAAGAGCTTGTCTATTTTTTTCGGTAGCTGCAATCTCAATTGCTGATATTAGATTTTCTTTACCATCAGTACGTAAAGTTCCTATAGGTAGTTGAGAACCCGTAAAAATAACAGGTTTATCAAGATTTTCAAGCATGAAACTTAAAGCCGAGGCAGAATATGCCATCGTATCCGTACCATGTAAAATTACAAATCCGTCATACTTTTTATAATTTTCTTTTATCAGTTTTACTAATTTTATCCAGACCTCAGGATTTAAGTTTGACGAATCTATAACAGGAGAAAAAGAAATTGTAGAAAGATTAAAACCAAATCGTTTTAATTCGGGTACCTCATCAAGAATCTGATCAAAATCGAAAGGAGATAATACTCCCGTTACAGAATCTTTGATCATACCGATTGTACCTCCAGTATAAATTATTAATATTGATTTTGATCTAATATCTTCCATATAGTTTACAACTTAAATAGTTGTTTGGCATTATAAGTAGTTACTTGTGCTACCTCTTCTAATGATATATTCTTGATTTCAGCAATTTTTTGTGCAACATAAAGTACAAAAGCACTTTCGTTTCTTTTACCTCTTTTCGGAACAGGAGCCAAATATGGTGAATCTGTTTCTAAAACGATATGATTTATGTCAATATTATTCACCACCTTATCCAGACCTGAATTTTTAAATGTAACAATCCCTCCGATTCCAATTTTAAAACCCCATTCAATAATTCTTTTAGCCTGGGTTTCGTTTCCGGTAAAAGCGTGAAAAACGCCACTAAGTTTTTCATCCATTACTTCATCCATTATTCCAAAAATTTCATCAAAAGATTCTCGTGCATGAATAACAATTGGCAAATTGTGTTTTTTTGCCAAACCTATCTGATATCTAAAAACTTCTTCCTGTTGGGTTTTAAATGATTTATCCCAATATAAATCTATTCCTATTTCACCAATTGCATAGAATTTTCCCTTATCAAGCCAACTTTCAACATTTCTAAGTTCTTCCTTATAATTTCCCGTTACTGATGTTGGATGTAAACCCATCATAGGGAAACAAAAGTCAGGATATTTTGCAACAAGATTAAGCAAGTGTTCTGTTGTTGATTTATCAACATTTGGAAGAAGAACTTTCTCAACACCATGTCCCTGAGCATTTATAATAACCTGATCGCGATCAGAATCAAACTCAGGCAAAAATAAATGTGTATGTGTATCAATAAACTGCATAAAAAAAATTGAACGCTGCAAACATAAAAAATTTCTTCATCATAATTAAGGTTCAGTATTTAATTCTACATGTCTTAAAACATTTAATATGATTACCATTTTAGGTATTACCCTAAAACAAATTAGGGAGACAAAATTTTGTCTCCCTATATTCTTATTTTAGATAAATTAATTATACAGCACCTTGAGCAAGCATTGCTTCAGCTACTTTTACAAATCCACCGATATTGGCTCCAATAACATAGTTGATAAATCCATCGGAATTCTTACCATACTTTTCGCAGGTAGCATGAATGTCTTTCATAATCTGATGTAATCTTTGGTCAACTTCTTCTCTTGTCCAGCTTAATCTTAAGCTATTTTGCGACATTTCAAGGCCAGAAACAGAAACACCGCCAGCATTAGCAGCTTTTCCAGGGCCATAAAGAATCTTATTATCCAAGAAAACTTCAACAGCTTCAGGAACAGATGGCATATTTGCACCTTCAGAAACTACGAAACAGCCATTAGAAATAAGTGTTTTAGCTTCTTCTTCGCTAATTTCATTTTGAGTAGCACAAGGAAGAGCTACATCACATTTAACTTCCCATGGACGTTTCCCTTCGTAATATTCGCAACCGTATTTTTCAGCATACTCTTTAATTCTTCCACGCTTAATGTTTTTAAGCTCCATTACATAAGCTAATTTTTCAGCATCAACTCCATTTGGATCATGAATAAATCCGGCAGAATCTGATAATGTAACAACCTTACCTCCTAGTTGAGTTACTTTTTCGGTAGCAAATTGAGCAACGTTTCCAGAACCGGAAACAGTAACAACTTTCCCTTTAAAGCTATCACCACGAGTCTTTAACATTTCTTCAGCAAAATAAACAGCTCCATAACCAGTGGCTTCAGGACGAATTACACTGCCTCCATACTGAATACCTTTACCGGTAAGTACTCCAACAAATTCATTTCTAATTCGCTTGTACTGGCCAAACATATATCCAATTTCGCGGCCACCAACACCAATATCTCCAGCAGGAATATCAGTATTTGCTCCAATATGCTTACAAAGTTCGGTCATAAAACTTTGGCAGAAACGCATTACTTCGTTATCTGATTTTCCTTTGGGATCGAAATCTGAACCACCTTTACCACCACCCATAGGTAGTGTAGTTAAACTATTTTTTAATACCTGTTCGAAAGCTAAAAATTTAAGAATACTTAAGTTTACTGTTGGGTGAAATCTTAATCCCCCTTTATATGGACCTATCGCACTGTTCATTTCAATACGATACCCTTTATTAATCTGAATTTCTCCTTTATCATCAATCCAGGGAACTCTAAACAGGATTACTCTTTCCGGCTCTGCTATTCTTTCCAGAATTTTAGCATGTTTGTACTTTGGATTTTCCTCGATAAAAGGAATAAGTGATTCGGCTACTTCTTGTACTGCCTGATGGAATTCGTTTTCATTTGCATTTTTGGCAATAATTTGAGCCATAAATTGTTCTACACGTGGATCCATAATTTTTTGTTTAGTTTTTAGTTTGTAATTTATGGTTTAATGCTAACAAACTTATGTAAAAAAAAATTAAAGAAGATAAGCAGTAATTAAAAAGCCACTGTTAATAAAATAACAGAATCGATTAACACACTGTATTTTACAAATAACAAGGCTTTCACATACAATTATTCTGATATGTGTTTAACAACACCTTCTGATTTTATTATAAATATATTGAAGAAATCAACTTGTACATTTTCCCAGGGAGTGGCTTTACAATGCCCATAAATTCTAAATTTAACAATATTGGAGATACTTTACTCGTTGGCATATTGCATTTTAAGCATATCGAGTCAATAGGAAGTTCATCGTGATTCTTAAGAATTTCAGTAATTATTTTTTCATCATCATTTAAATTAACGAACAGGTCTCGTTGAACTGCTTCTTTATCTTTTTTCCCAGGCTCCCATCCCAGCAGATATTCCAAATCCTCGATTGAAGTTAGCATTGCTGCTTTATTCGTTTTTATTAAGCTATTACATCCTTTTGAATAAATATCTGATACCCGGCCGGGTACAGCAAAAACATCCCGATTATATGAATTTGCAATATCGGCTGTTATTAACGAACCTCCTTTTTCTCCGGATTCAATAACAATTGTTGCATCAGACAAACCTGCAATAATTCTGTTTCGTTTTATGAAATTATTTTTGTCACGAATCGACTTACTTGGAAAATCTGTAATTAACATACCTTGCTTTAAAATACTTTTTGCAAGTTTTTTATGAGATGCGGGATAAATAATATCTAATCCATGTCCCAGAACCGCTATTGTCAATAACTCATTAGCTAATGCCGCATGATGTGCTGTTGCATCGATACCATAAGCCAAGCCACTTACAATTATTGGATTATGTTCATGATCTTTTAGGTCTTTTATCAGTTTCTCGCAAAAAGCAATACCTTCTGCTGTAGCTTTTCTTGTACCTACTATACTGAGGATTTTTCGAGAATTTAAGTCAACTTTCCCTAATGTATATAATAGTATTGGAGCATCTTCACAATGTTTTAATCTTTCAGGATATTGTTTATCAAGGTAAAAAATCGGGGTGATTTTATTTTCTTTAATAAAATTAATCTCCTCCTCAGCTTTTGGTAAAACATTAGTGTTTACTATCAAATCAGCAAGTATTGATCCAATACCGGGGATTTTCATCAGTTTACTTCTTGACTCCTTGAAAACACCTTCGAAACTACCAACATACGAGACCAATTTTTTTGCTGTAATATGTCCAACTTTAGGAATTAAGCTAAGAGCAATTTTATATTTAAGATCAGAATTCTGCATAGTCATGTAAAAATTTTACATGAAATTAATGAAAATATTTCACAAAAAAAGGAGATGCCCAAAATTAGACATCTCCTGTTTTGTGCGCGACTACGACGCTC
>DAOWML010000006.1 GCA_030643125.1 Bacteroidales bacterium | reverse complement strand
TGCAATCCTGTAAAGCCATGTATATAATTTTGAATCTTCTCTGAACCCTTCCAGCCCCTTCCACACTTTAATGAAAGTATTTTGTAAAATATCATCTGCATCGTCATGTTTAATAACTATTTTACGAATATGCCAATACAACTTTTGCTGATATTTTCGAACTATCAGGTTAAAAGCATAATTGCGTTTTTCGATGTCTTTAAAGAGTGTTAATAACTCCTTATCGCTGTATTCTGACATAATGCAGTGAAAGAGAACTAAATTAATAAGCGATTACAAAGATAATTTTATTTTCTTTTTAGAACTGATTCAACAGCAGAAACTATATTATCGGTATCAATACCATATTTTGCAAGCAGCTCTTCAGGCTTACCACTTTCTCCAAACTTATCGTCAACAGCAACCATTTCGATTGGAGTAGGTAATTTACGGCTTAATAGTTGAGCAATAGAGTCTCCTAAACCACCATTCATCATATGTTCTTCTGCTGTAACAACAGCTCTTGTTTTTGAAACAGATGATAAGACAGCTTCAGCGTCTAAAGGTTTAATGGTATGTATGTTAATTATTTCAGAAGAAATTCCTCTTTGTTCCAATATATCGGCAGCTTCAATAGCTTTCCAAACTAAATGGCCGGTAGCAAAAATAGTTACATCAGATCCTTCATTTAGTAATATTGCTTTTCCTATTTCGAATTTTTGATCTTCAGGTGTAAAATTAGGTACTTTTGGCCGTCCAAATCGAAGATAAACCGGCCCTACGTAATCGGCAATTGCAATAGTTGCTGCTTTTGTTTGATTATAAACGCAAGGATTAATGACGACCATTCCGGGAAGCATTTTCATTAAACCAATATCTTCCATAATTTGGTGAGTAGCTCCATCTTCACCAAGCGTTAGTCCGGCATGTGAAGCGCATATTTTTACATTTTTACCTGAATATGCTACCGATTGCCTTATTTGATCGTAAACACGCCCGGTAGCAAAATTTGCAAATGTTCCTGTAAAAGGAATTTTCCCACCAATGGTTAATCCTGCGGCTGTTCCAATCATATTTGCTTCGGCAATACCACATTGCAGGAATCTTTCGGGAAACTCATCGGCAAACTGATTCATTTTTAATGAGCCGATAAGATCAGCACATAAAGCCACTACATTTTTATTTTTCTTTCCCAGTTCATACAATCCGGCACCAAAACCTGATCGTGTATCTTTCTTGTCTTTATAATCGATTTTTTTCATGTTATATCTAATAAAGTACTATTTTTTTTGATGATCCTGATTTTATCGTAAATCTTTTATTAATTGTATATATTGCTTGTTTTATATTTTTAGGTCTGTACACAACCCTGTAATTTCCCGGTTGCATAATGATATTTTGATGTAATGTTTTCTGATCAAGATTATAAACCCATTTTAAGGTATCTGCTGTTTCAATATAGATACTTCCATATCCACTCGAAGCAAGTGAGAAATTTGCTATACCAGGACGTGGTATCTCAATATTTGTAGTACCACTTTGTTCAATTTTTACATTTTCAACATAAACCCTGGGAATAGATAATATTTCCAAATCATATTCACCTACAAGGTATTTTTCTATTGTACTGTTTTTCTGAATATTTAAGGTTTTAGGTTTTCCATCCCGACGGACAATTATATCTAAATCCTTGTATTGATTACTTCCGGGACATGAAATATTCAAAAATCCTTGAGGAGCATTAACTCCGATCATATTATGTTTGCCTTCTGCCAGGATTATATTACTTTTTCTTACAGCAGGTAAAGTATGAACTACAAGATCGTATGTTACTAAAGGATCTATTATTAGTGTATCGGAATTGCCCATGTAATTAATCGTATGAACGAAGTTGTACTTAATTTTACCCGAAACATGATCAAAGAAAGTCATGTTTACATCTGTTTCAGTTGGCATACCATTAATATCCAGCAAATTAACCTGTGCTGTTGTTGAATTTAAAGCTCTTGAAATAACGACTCCCAAAATCTCTTGAAATTTTTCCTCGTTCGGTGTATTGTAGAAGTGTCCTACACATTCAAATGTTTTTTCGAAATTAGGATCTATGCCTATACCAATTACAAAAGGTTTTAGTATAATTCCTTTCTTTTGCAGGTTCAGAGATGCCTGACATGGATCACCATCACATGCTTCAATTCCGTCAGTTATGAGTATTAATATGTTACGACAGTCTTTGCAGGGAGGAAAGTCATTCGCAGCTAACTCCAGAGAATTAGCAATAGGGGTTGTCCCTTTGGGTATAAGAGAACGAAGTTTCTGCCTGATTTCTCCGGCATTTCCGGGTTTAAAAGGAACTTCAAGTTTTGTATCGTTACAATCTTGTGGAGGAACCGGACTTTGATGGCCATATACTCTTAATGCCATTTGTATATTGTCCATTTGTTCCAGGCTATCAATAATATGAATTAAGTACTTTCGGGCAATGCTAATTTTCCTGCCACTTTCCCATGTTCCATACATGCTCTGAGATGCATCGAATACAAATAAAATTCGAGAAGTGGTAGGTTCAGATTTGCTTTTTTGAGCCTGCAAATAAATTGTGCTAAACACAAAAAATAATATTGATATGTATTTGATTAATATTTTCAATTCTGATTAGTTTTCCATTGATTTTCTTCGTTCGTAATCTTCCTTTTTTATATGTCCAAGAATCATTAATTCGGCACTGGCATAATTTGTTGCCAGTGGGATGTTATACATGTTACAAGCCTCTAGTAATAACTGAATATCTTCATGATGCCCTTGTTTAATTAAAGGATCACGCAAGAATATCACGATATCAATTTCCTTTTGCTTTATTCTATCAGTAATCTCTAAATAGCCTCCGGATTCACCCGGACTAAAATGTTCTACTTTAATTCCTTGTGATTCAACATATTCTGCAGTTCTTCCTGTTGCAATTAAATTTACACCAGTAATCCAATCCCTGCGGTCATTTAAAAATTGAACCATCTCGGGCTTCTTAACATCATGAGCAATAATTACAATGTTTTTCATAATCCTAAATTTTTATTTGTTCAACTTTATATAATTTAATAATCTCCTAAAGATTCTTTTAACTGATTAAGTGCTGTTTTGAGTTGTTCGTCGTTTGGTGCTACGCCATGCCATTTGTGTGTTCCCATCATGAAGTCGACACCCATACCCATTTCAGTTTTCATTAAAATTATAATAGGTTTTCCATTACCAGTAAGTGTTTTTGCCTGATTAATGGTTTTAACAACCTCAGCCATATCATTACCATTCATTTCTAGTACATGCCAACCAAAACTTTCCCATTTAGCTCTTAGGTTTCCCAAAGAAATAATTTCATCAACAGGGCCATCAATTTGTTTGCCATTATAATCGACTGTTGCTATTAAATTATCAATCTTGTGTTGTGCCGCAAACATTGCAGCTTCCCATATTTGGCCTTCTTGTAATTCTCCATCTCCGTGAAGCGAAAAAACCAATTTAGGATCGTTATTTAGTTTTTTAGTAATTGCTGCTCCGCAAGCTACTGATAATCCCTGTCCTAAAGAACCTGAAGCAATCCGTATTCCGGGTAATCCTTCTTTTGTGGTTGGATGTCCCTGTAACCTGGAATTTAATGTTCTAAATGTTGAAAGTTCTTCAAGTTTAAAATATCCGGTACGAGCTAAAACACTGTACCATAAAGCAGAAAGATGTCCGTTTGAAAGAAAGAATATATCCTGATCTTTACCATCCATATCAAAATTTATTGGATCATGATCCATGATTTCGAAATAAAGTGCTGTAATAAAATCTGTACATCCCAATGAACCTCCCGGATGCCCGGAATTCTGTGCATGAACCATTCTTACTATATCTCTACGTACTTGCGATGCTATTTGTTCTAAGTTTTGAATATCAGACATTTTATAATTAAATATAATTTATAATTGAATTCAGAAGATTGATTATACAAAGGCGTAAAAATACGGTTTTTCAAAATAATATTCGAATTATGTTTTTAATTTATTATTAACATGTTTTAACCTGAATTATTTTTATTTTGGTAAAGCCCCTTTTATTAGTTAGTTAAATAACCCCAGCCTTACCAGCCTGCCGGCTGGCAGGAGGCTGGGGTTACGCAATAATGCAGAATATCAGGACTTTAGTCCAGGATTTTAGAATTTACGAATTAATCAGGTTAAATATATTCATGATGCTTTATTTTTATTAATAAGGGCTTTTTAGAATGCTGAAAAAGTGTAATTTTGAGCCTTCAAATTAGTCTATTATAAAAAAAAATATTATGAGTTTACAGTGTGGCATAATTGGGATAACAAATGTTGGTAAATCAACTCTTTTTAATTGTATGTCGAATTCAAAAGTTGAAACAACAAACTTTGCCTTTAGTACGAATAAATCAAATATTGGAATTGTTAATGTACCAGATAATAGATTGTTTGAACTTGAAAAACTACAACCTACAGAAAAGCTTATTCCTGCGACTGTTGAGATAGTTGACATTCCAGGCTTAACAAAAGGTGCAAATCAGGGCGAAGGTGTAGGGAATAAATTTTTGGGAGATATCAGAAATACTGATGCTTTAATTCATGTATTAAGATGTTTTGATGATGAAAATCTTCCTCATGTTGATGGATCAATTGATCCTGTTCGTGATATAGAAACCATTGATTTCGAATTGCAGATAAAAGACTTGGAGTCAGTTGAAAAGAAAATTCAACGATACGAAAAACTTGTAAAAATAGGAGATAAAGATGCCAAACATGGTGTTGAGGTTTTAAATGGCTTCAAAGAGCATTTAGAGTCAATGCAAAATGTACGTGATTATCAGATTTCAGATACGGATAAAAAACATATCGATGATATATTTCTTTTAACTGCAAAACCTGTAATTTATGTTTGCAATGTTGATGATGCTTCAGCAATTTCAGGGAACGCTTATGTTGATAAAGTTAAAGAAGCTTTGAAAAATCGGAATGCTGAGATACTCGTAATTGCAGGTAAGCTGGAAGCAGAAATAGCAGATTTGGAAGATATTGAAGATAGAAATGAATTTTTAGCTGATGCAGGATTGACAGAGCCAGGCGTAAATAGATTAATTCGTGGTGCATATTCATCATTAAATCTAATGTCGTTTTTTACTGTTGGACCAAAGGAAATAAGGGCATGGACAATTAAAAAAGGAATGAATGCACCACAAGCTGCAGGGGCAATTCATAGCGATTTGGAACGTGGGTTTATTCGTGCAGAGGTTATGAAATACGATGATTTTATTACAATAGGTTCTGAAACTAAAGTGAAAGAAGCCGGGAAATTTCATGTCGAAGGTAAAAATTATATTGTTGATGATGGTGATATTCTTCATATCAGGTTTAATGTTTAAATAGTATTAGATTATGCATACATTATTTGCAATTTTTATTGGTGGTGGTTTGGGTAGTGTAACTAGATTTGGGATATCAAAATTTGTTACTTCAGATTTTAAAGAAATTAACCCTGTAGGAACCTTAACAGCGAATGTTATAAGTACTTTAATATTAGGTGTTATACTATTTCTAACAACAGAAAAACTTATAATATCGCCAACTATAAAAGCGCTCTTAATTGTTGGGTTTTGTGGAGGATTTAGTACATTCTCAACATTTAGTTATGAGACTTTTGAATTATTACGATCGGGGAATTATTACTTTGCCACTGCAAATATATTAGTAAGTATCTTCTTAGGTGTTGGAGTTTTGTTTATTTTAGCACGAAGTATTTAAAAATACCTAAATTTAAGAAATGCACAAAAGAAAATATTCTACAAAATCAATATTACTTAGTCTTTTTATTTTATTCGGGTTTAGTATACTGCAAGCTCAGAATCAACTTAATAAACCACCAAAGTTAGTAGTTGGAATTGTAATTGAAGAAATGCGCTATGAGATGCTTCTTCGCTATTGGGATTCGTTTGGAGAGAATGGGTTTAAAAAAATAATAAACCAGGGAGCTTTTTGTACTCAAACTCATCATAATTATTTAATTACACAGAATGGTGTAGGTCAGGCAAGTATAGTAACAGGAACATATCCTAATTATCACGGAATTATTTCAGATACCTGGTATAATCGATTAACAGGCGAAACTGTTGGTTGTGCCGACGAATCAAAATTTAATTTAATAAATGGAGAAATTTCAATGGGGAATTATACTCCTAAAAATATAATGAGCTCTACTATTGGAGATGAATTGAAGCTGGCTACCAATGATAGCTCTAAAGTAATTTCTATTTCTTTGAATCCTGTTTCTGCCGTGATTTCTGGAGGAAGATCAGCAGACTACACGTTTTGGTTTAATAATCATGATGGTGGATGGATAACAGGGAACTATTATACTGATACTTTGCCAGCATGGGTAAAGGAGTTTAATGCAAAAGGATTTCAAGAGGTATATATGAGAAGGAACTGGGCAAGTATGTATTCCTTAGAAAATAATTATAAATATAGCTTACCTGACGATAGTGATTTTGAAATAGGTTTTAGAAATTATCGTTATACTTTTCCGTATGATTTATCGTATTTAAGAAATCGATCTGGAAATTTTAAATATCTAAAATATACTCCGTTTGGAAATACTTACACCAAAGATTTTGCTGTATCGACAATAGTTAACGAGGATTTAGGGAAAGATAGTTTTACAGATTTTCTTACAATCAGTTTTTCTGCAACAAATTACAGTGGAGAATTATTTGGCCCTCGATCTGTTGAAATGGAGGATTTGTTTTTACGATTGGATAAAGATTTGGAACATCTTATAAGTTTTCTTGATAATGAAATAGGTTTGGAGAATACTTTGATATATATAACATCAGACAGAGGAGTTTCTGATGTTCCTGAATATCTTATTTCTAAAAAACAAAATGCAGGTGTGTTTGATGGTGTCAAGGCTGTTACTTTACTGAATAGCTATTTGAGTATTTTATATCAGGAAGGAGAATGGGTAAAGTCATATTATTCAAGACAGATATATTTTAATCAGCAATTAATAGATAATACCGGGGTTGATTTACATGAGATTCAAAATAAAGTGGCCAACTTTATGGTTCAGTTTACCGGTGTGGCAAACGCACTCCCCGCATCAACAATAAATGCAACGAATTTTGAGTCTGGTATTAATCAAAAAATTCAGAATAGTTTCCATCAAAAACGTTCGGGTGATGTGATAATAAACCTTGAACCCGGTTGGATTGAAAAAAATGGATATGTAACAAAATCAGGATCGGGATATGAATACGATACTCATGTTCCTTTGATATGGTATGGTTGGAAAGTTAAAAATATTCGAGTAGACAGACCTACAGAAGTAATAGATATTGCCCCAACAATTTCTTGGATTCTTAAAATAACTTCGCCAAATGCTTCAGTTGGTAATCCAATTTTTGAAATAATAGAATAAACAAATTTTATTTCGTAGAGTGTTTTATATAGTTTGAAATTAGGTATCTGCGTTAAACATACATTGCTAATTAAATTCCGAATGTAAAATTCAAATGAATAAAAAGCATCAAGTAATAACCTGATGCCTTGAGTTTAATTTGAAAAATATGCGGTTATTTTATAGAACAAATTAGCAATCTGCTATCTCTACTTAATGTTATTGATTTATCATTAATCCAACAAGGAGCTTCCACATTTTCATTATTAGATTTAATGGCTTTTCCTGTAATGAGGATTGCCAATTTATCTTCTATATCAATATTTTTGACCTTCTTAGCCAGGACTAATTCTCCTTTTGATAATAGTCGCTGTAATTCTGCGTGTTGCATTTTGTTATAAGGCTCATGTTCGGAGATTATATTTTCAGCCAAACGAGGAGCAGCAATTTGCCATAATTTGTCTTCTAAAGTATGATTGTCATGAATCACTTGTTGCATACTTACAGATGTAAGTCGAAGTACAGTAACAGGGGACTCTGCTGTTACAGTAGCAGTTCTTGGAACATTCGTAAGGACAGCAATTTCACCAATAACACTTCCTTTTCCTAGAATATCAATAAGCTTTTTATTAATAGTTACTTTTACAGATCCACGAGCAATAACATATAGTCCATCAACTTGTCCATGTTCTTTTATAATTTTTTCTCCAACAGCATAATTTCTATGTTGGAACAAGCTCACAACCTTATTAAAAATTGGTTTATCAAGTTCTTTTAGCCATGATATATCTTGTAATAATTTGGCTTTTTCAGGAGGTACTATTTCAGGAGGCGAATCAATAAGTTTCTTCATTCGTTCTTCAATACTTTCAGTCATTTTATGAGCTTCATCGGAACCTATTTGTCCTTTCTTTTGTAATCTTTCAACAATTTTTAATTCACTATTTAAGTTTGAACGTATTGCCTGACGGGTTGCGATAGCATCATAAATTTCAGGGAAAGTATTTTTAAGGTTTCTTAAGAATGTTAAGCCGTGTATTCTGTTCTCGTTAATTTCACTTTCTATAGTTGCCAGATCCTGATCTACCGTTAATTCTTCGGTATCAGAACTTATTGCCATGCCTTCGGCCAGTTTCAATGTATCATATTGAGCTTCAACAAAACCTCTTGCTGCATCGTAACTATTAGTTAATTGCTCAAAAAAGAATCTTTGAGAAATTTTATCCAGAATTGGTATAGACTGAAGTTTGTTAAGAAACTTTGGCGTTTGCCACAGTTGTTCTAAGTCCTTCCTTTCTGAAAGAGAAATTTTACCCTCAGAGTCAATAATTTCATTAATGGCATCGGTTAAATTACGAACTGCAATTGGACCAAGCAGACCTTCTTTAAATTGATTCCAATAACTACTTTTTTCTTTTTCCAGAATACGCCTTCTAGTTTCATATAAATTGGAATGTTTCCCTTCGTTTATCTTAATTTCGATATTTTCAGGTTTTTCCGGCAAATAGGTTTTAACACTTTCCCAACTTGCTCTGCTTAAGAATCGGTCTGATTTTAGTTTATCCATTGAGTTTTCAGCAGTATTCCGTAGATAATTTTTAGCATTTAAAATCATTTTTTGTTTAGCAGGAGGTATATCGGTTAATCCTAACCAACTAAGAAGGGCTTTAATAGTTGTAGCATTAATTACTAAAGTAAGAGTTACAATTCCTGCAGTATAGAATAAGAATTGCTCTCTTATTGTTCCATCAATTTTTGATTCACCGACAACAATTAAAGCAAGCGCTAATCCTATTGCTCCGCGTAAAGCTCCCCACCATAAAACATAGGCATCTTTCTTAGGTAATCCATAACCTACTTTTCTCATAACAGGAAAGAAAATTGCAATAACAATGGCTCTAACAATATGAATTCCAATATACAATATTAACAAAATCAAGAAATCATTAGCGGTAAATACAATATTATCTGCAATAACAACACCTACAATTAAGAAAATTAATGTATTCGCTATAAATGCAAATAATTCCCAGAATTCGTGAAGAAAGTGTTCTACTTCAGGACTAATCCTGGTTCTTCCAACACTTGCCATAAATAAACCAAATGATACTAATCCAAGAACACCTGATACGTGTAAAAAATGTTCAGCTACAAAAAAAGTCATATATGCAGCAGCAATAATTACGGTTATCTCAACCAATGCATCATTAAACACTTTTTTAACCCATGCTATAACAATATAACCAATAATAATTCCTACTAAAGTACCACCAACTGCTACTCTGAAAAATTCTATTATCGGCGAAGTATCAGACCCTGCACCTGTAATACCCAAAAGCAGCACCATGAAAATAACAATTGCAGTACCATCATTTAACATCGATTCTCCTTCAATAAGTGTTCCCAGTTTTTTGCTTGCTCCAACATCTTTAAGTATTGATACAACAGCAACAGGGTCGGTAGCACTGACAACTGCACCAAAAAGCAAGGCCATTGCCCAACTCCAGTTATTTAGTCCGATTCCCACCATTTTCATTCCAACTACTATTAAAGCAGTGAGTACTATAGCAACTATGATTCCGGGAACGGCAAGAATAAATGCATTTGCTGATGTTTTTTTAAATGTATGAACATCCATTGCAAATGCTGCTTCAAAAATTAAAGTAGGTAAAAAGATATATAGTATTAGATGTGGATCAATATTTCCTGCCCAACCAATAGCATCACTAAGAAAAGTGGCATTTAACTTTATTCCGATTATATTCCATTCACCAAAATATCCCATTCGGGACAGCACTCCCAGAACCAAACCAATCAGCAATAAGGAAACTGTGAATGGGAGGGGGCTTTTTTTAAGGAAATGACGTGTTGCGGCACCAATTATTAATGCAATAATAATAAAGAATAACGGGCTCATAGTTCCAGTATGCCCTGATTCTTCTGCATGAACTTCTTCATGAGTATTTGTCTGATCCTGATGAACTGATACTTCAGTTTCTTCTTTTTCGTGCTCTTGTGCTAAGACATTATTTTGTAGTGAAAGACTTAATGTAATAATTAAAAAAAAGAGCAAATAACGGAATAGATTTTTCATTGATTTTGGATTAAAATTTAAACCCAAGATACGAAAATTATCTTTAAAATTTTAAAAAGCTAATCCCAAAAAGGTTGATAGATTTGAAATCATTAATTTCTTTGATGAATCCTAAATTTTCAAAGAGGTTTTATTAGTGAAATTAGCTGCAAAGGTTGCTTGCAATTTATTGCTTAAGAATAATTTTAATCAATTTTTACATGACCCCAGTTTTCGCCTTTGCGAATTCTGTTAAGTTGTGTGTGTGTAATTCCAAATTCTTTCGCGAGTTTGTAAAGTTTGTTTTTACCCCTTTTTAATTTCTTCTTTAGTCGAATTACATCGGTTTCAGTAAGTTTTGAATAATTAATGGTTCCTCGTTTGTAATTGGGATTTATTTTCTGATGAGCAAACATGGTTTTCTGTGTAACCCACTTAAGATTATCAATATGATTATTAATTTTATCAAAATCTAAATGAATTACATATTGTTGCAGACTATTATCTTTTGGAATAAAACTCTCTGCTACCAGTTTGTGGATGTATTTTGTTGTGCGTTTTTCGTTTTCGAGTTTAATATTTAGGATTTTATATCCTTTTAGTGTTGAGCCTTTTATTATTAGTCCTTCTGTTTTATTTACTTTATAACTTTTAATTCGGCCATAATTTGAGATGTCATATTTCTCATTTTCAGCCATTCCAGTTATCTTTAATGGCATCCAGATTTCTCCAATCAATTCCTGATGAACTTTATTTATAATATCATCACTCATCTTCTTAAACTTAAATAGTTATAGCTAGATAATTATAAAGTATAGACCTGATTTAATAATCAAGGTTTAATCATAACTGATTAGTTTTGGATATTATTTCTGAAAAGATGATAAAGAAAACGGATTTATTAAGAAGCTTATGAATTTTGGCACGCTTTTACTAATTTAGGTAATATTTCAGGATTTTGCTCTATTGCATTACCAACAACGATGATGTCTGCTCCTGCATGAACAGCACTTTTAACATCATTCGGAGTTTTTATTCCACCGCCAACAATTAAAGGTATATTGATGTTTTCTTTTACTCCTTTAATTATTTTAATGTTAATAGATGTTTTAGCACCACTTCCTGCTTCAAGATAAATGTATTTTAACCCGAGCATTTCACCGGCCATTGCTGTTGCGATTGCTATATCTATTTTTTCGGCAGGTATAGGTTTTGTATTACTCATGTATTCAACCGAGGTTGACTTACCTCCTTCAATTAAGATATATCCTGTTGGTAAAACTTCTAAATTGCTTCTTTTGATGCGAGCCGAAGCAATTACATGATTTCCTATAAGCAGGTCGGGATTTCTTCCTGAGATTAATGATAATAACAAAATGCCATCAGCCTTATTAGTGATTTGAAGTAAACTGCCAGGGAAAAGTAAAGTAGGAATATTAGTATTTTTTTTAATTAGGTCGAATGATTTATCAATATCATTATTTAACAAACTTCCACCTACGAAAATAAGATCAACCCCCGATTCATCAGCATTTTTACTTAAGTTAGTTAATGATTCTGTTGTATGTTGATCGGGATCAATAAGCAGAGTAAAGAGCTTTTTATTGATAGAAATGCTGTGACTTATTAATTGAGAAATCATTGCGTAAAATTATTTTGAGAAAATAAAGATAACAAAAAATGAGTTATAGACTAGTTTATTTATAGCACCAAACAATTGAATAATTCTTAAGCGTAAAATAATCTAATACGAATTTTTCATTCATATAACTATTGTTAACAGTTCCTGATATTAATCCTTTTACTTTAGGCTTGAATGGTTCAATACTGAGGTTCGTAACAAAGTTAATATCGACTTTGTCACATATCTTATATAATGCTTCTTTAGCACACCAATGGAGGTAGAGGTGATATAATTCCTGGTCTTTTTCGATATTTTCCAGTTCTTCAGGACGTAAAAACTTATCAGCAATTCTAAGGATTTTATTAGTCATAAATTCAAGATCTAATCCTACTCTGTGCTTTTTACTTATTAAAATTGCCGTGAAATTTTTTGAGTGAGATATGCTAATGTTATATAAGTTATTATGTAAGTATGGTTTTCGTTCCGGTCCGTAAACAATTTTGGAATCTTTACCTAACATTCTTTTTAAAAGAATTCTTACACTAAGCCATTCAAGTTTTCGCCGGTGATTTTTAAAGTTTTCAACCGTAGTAATATCTTCCTGGTCAAGTTTAAGTTCTGATCGAAGGGTATCGTAATCTTCCGTAATTTCCCAAAGACCAAATTTTACATCATCTTTAATACGTTCTTTTAATATTAATCCCATCGCTATTCAGATTATTTCCATTCAAACGATTCAATTAAAACGATAATATCTTCTTTAACAAAATCTAACACAGGAGCTAAAGAATCTTTGTTTGGTTCAACATTAAAATATAGAGCACCGCGTAAATAATGATTTGTACTATCTGTTAAAAAAAATTGCATTGACGAAGCCGCATTACCTTCAATTTCGTATAAAATACCATATACCTTTTTTTTAGGTTTAATAAACATTCTTTCATTAATGGCATCGGCTTTAATTGTATGCTTGTAAACAAGCTTTCGGGTATCTTCCAGAATTTGGTTTAAATTATTATTAATGGCTTTATAACTAATATGTATTTTACCATTCAAATCAGGATATTCAATATTAATCCAGTACTTTTCAGATACAGATGAACTATCTCGTTTAATAATGGCATATTCAGGATATTCAAATGTATATGGATAGAAGGAGTCTAATTTTTGATATTTTTTCTCTGGTAATTCTATTCTGAAATATCCACGAGGTTTTGGAGTGTATTTTCTTTTGCATCCACTTAAAATAATTAAGCCAATAATTGCAAACACACTTATGTATGTTAAAATACTCCCTTTATGCATTTTGCTTGATTATTTGTTGATCGTAACCTTGATTTGTTTAATCCTTCTTTTATCGACTGATTCGATGGTAAATGTAAGATTTTTAAAGTCAATTTTTTTATTTTTCGCAGGTATTTCGCCGGTAAGTTCCAGAATGATTCCTGCAATTGTGTCGGCATCGCCCTTTACATCTTCGAATAAATCATCATCAATATCAACAATCTTTAAAAAGTCGTTAAGTAAAGTTTTTCCTTCAAAAACATACGTGTTTTCGTTAATTTGCGAATAAAAAATTTCGTCTTCGTCAGATTCATCAATTATTTCTCCCACAATCTCTTCTAAAACATCTTCAAGAGTTACTATTCCACTTGTACCCCCATATTCATCAATAACAATTGCCATGTGAATTTTATTTGCTTGAAATTCTTGAAGTAAATCATTAATTTTTTTATTTTCCGGAACAAAAAAAGGAGTTCTGATTAATGATTGCCATTTAAAGTGATTATCCTTTTCGAAATGTGGTAAAAGATCTTTTATTAATAGGATTCCTTTAATATTATCGAAAGTTTCGGAATATACAGGGATTCTGGAATGGCCAGATTCAATAATAAATGTAAGTATATTTTTAAACCGGGTATCTATTTCCAAGGCCAAAACATCCACACGCGATTTCATTATTTCTTTAACATCGATATTGCCAAATTTTACAATTCCTTTTAAAATGTTTTCATCTTCGGTAATTTGATGAGTTGTAATATTTAAAGCTTGTGAAAGATCATCAATCGTAATATTTTGTTTTATGTTTGCCAATTTTTTCCCGATAATTGATGTGGTGTTTATCATAAACATACTAAAGGGGTGAAATAGTTTATCTAAAATGATTATTAGTATTGCTGTACGTCTGACAAATTTATCAGCTTTATGTTTAGCATAAAACTTTGGCAGAAATTTTCCAAAAAACAAAAGTGCAAATGCAATTATGGAAATTTGGATAATAAATCCAATTGAAGGTAATTTTGTAAAATCAAAGGCCATATTTAGCATAATTCCCATGACCACAATAAAACAGACATTTATAAATCCATTAGCAATGGTCAGGGTTGCCAGAATTTTTTCTGGATTTTTCAGATGCCTGATGATTAATCGACTACGAAAATCAGACTGTTTTTCAAATTCTTTTACCTGGTCTGACTTGAGACTAAAATAAGCAGTTTCGGCTCCTGAAATTAAAGCCGATATTATAAGTAGAAATAAAGAAGTAATTATGCTAATTATTGTATATAAATCGATTGTTTGAATTACAATTTTTGCGTTAATAATTAAGGCTAACGGGAATGGTTCTGCAGTTTCCAATGTTGATGGTTTAGGTTTAGGTTTTAGCTAGAATGGTAAATCATCTCCTTCAGCCGGGATGTTTTCAATATCTGTAGCTTCAGCATTTTCAGGTGCCGATGAGGCTTCTTCTTCACTACTTTGTTTAGATCCTAACATTTGCATGTTATCAGCTACAATCTCTGTAGTGTATCTTTTATTGCCGTCTTTGTCATCCCACGAACGTGTTCTGATTTTTCCTTCAATATATAAAGGATTTCCTTTTTTTACATATTTCTCGGCAACTTCTGCTAAACCTCTCCAAATAACGATATTATGCCATTCGGTATTTGTAACCTTTTGGCCGTCTTTGTTTTTATAAGTTTCGCTTGTTGCCAGTGGAAAATTTGCTACAGCAACTCCACTGTCTAAATGTCTAACTTCAGGGTCTTTTCCTACATTCCCTATTAAAATAACTTTGTTTACACCCATAATAATTTTATTTTTTTTGGTTAATAAATGTAAAGGTATAAATTTTTAAAAAATAGGCAAGGAACATAAAAATTATTTATTAATAACTTTGGTATAATTTCATGTAAGTCATGATATGAATGGTGTTTGTAGTTTTATAATAAATACTTTCAGATAATTTTTGATAAATAGATAATAATAATCTATACCTTGTATTTACTCTTGTTTGTTGTAAAATTATTTCTGATACCCATGATATTATATAGATTTTTTTGTCTCTTTAAGAAAGGTCTCTTTTATTATGTGAATCATTCTATTAGGCCTTGATTTATATTTATCATAATTGCAGAACAAAATAATTTTCAATTAATTGACAAATTTAATCGTTTAGTATTTTATTAATCAAAAGAAAACATATATATTTGCAATTCAAATTAAGTAAGTGATCTAAATTATTGATAATTAAAGTTTTTAAAAAATGACAAAAGCAGATATCGTTAACGAAATTTCAAAGAACACAGGAATTGAGAAAATAACTGTTCAAAAAACAGTAGAAGCTTTCATGGAAACCATTAAGGATTCTTTAGTAAATGATAAGAATGTATATTTAAGAGGTTTTGGTAGCTTTATCGTAAAGAAGCGCGCTGAAAAAACTGCAAGGAATATTTCTAAAAATACTACTATTATTATTCCTGAGCACTTTATTCCTTCTTTCAAACCTTCAAAAAGATTTGTAAATAAGGTTAAGAATAGCGTTAAGCGTTAATTTAAGTTAGTGAATATTAAATTTTGAGATTATGCCAAGCGGAAAGAAGAGAAAAAGACATAAGATGGCAACTCATAAGCGCAAAAAACGCTTAAGAAAAAATCGTCATAAAAAGAAATAGGATAAGTAGATTATTCTAAACGAATTAATAATTTGAACCTATTGAAGTTTGTCTTCTTTAGGTTTAAATTGTTTTATATAACTATAGTATTACTAAATTAGAAGAAGGACACGTGAGTACCGAACTAGTAATTGATGTAACCCCCTCTGAAATTGCCATAGCCTTATTAGAAAATAAGCAGCTTGTTGAGTTAAATAAAGAAAAAAGAAATTTACAATTCGCGGTTGGAGACATTTACCTGGCTAAGGTAAAACGTATAATGCCCGGACTCAATGCAGCTTTTGTCGATGTTGGTTACAGCAAGGATGCATTCTTGCATTATCTCGATTTGGGCCCTCAATTTCGTACACTTAATAAATTTGTTAAAAGTTCGTTGGCTAGAAAAGGGAAAGCTCCTTCTATTCCAAAAATAAAAATTGAACCGGATATAGACAAAAACGGTAAAATTACCAATGTCCTTAAATCGGGACAATTGGTTCTTGTTCAGATTGCAAAAGAACCTATTTCTACAAAAGGCCCTCGATTAAGTTCTGAAATTTCTATTGCAGGAAGAAATCTTGTTTTAATACCATTTGCAAATAAAGTTTCAATTTCTCAAAAGATTGAATCTCCTGAGGAAAAGAAAAGATTAAAGAAACTTGTAGAAAGTATAAAACCTAAAAATTACGGTGTAATTGTTAGAACTGTTGCTGAAAGTAAAAAAGTTGCTGTTCTGGATTCAGAGCTTCGAAGCTTAGTTGAAAAATGGGAGATAGCTTTTGAAAAGATTACACACGGCAACGTTCCACGATTAGTTATTAGTGAGCTTAATAGAACTTCGGCTGTGTTACGCGATGTTTTGAATGGATCATTTAATAATATTTTTGTTAATGAAGATACTGTTTATCGTGAGTTAAAAGATTACATTAATACTATTGCTCCAGAAAAAGGTAAGATAGTTAAGCATTTCGAAGGAGATCAGCCTATTTTTGATCATTATGGTGTTGATAAACAAATAAAATCATCATTCGGGAAAACGATTTCTTTTAAAAGTGGAGCATATTTAATAATTGAACATACCGAAGCATTGCATGTAATTGATGTTAATAGTGGGAATCGTTCAAAGTTAGGTGAAAATCAGGAATCAAATGCTCTGGAAGTAAATCTGGCAGCCGCTGATGCAGTTGCACGACAATTAAGACTCCGGGATATGGGCGGTATAATAGTTGTGGATTTTATCGATATGCATAATGCAGATAACAGGCAAAAAGTTTACGATAAAATGAAAGAAGCTATGTCTTCCGACAGAACAAAGCACAATATTTTGCCTTTAAGTAAGTTTGGATTGATGCAAATTACACGTCAAAGAGTTAGACCCGAACTGAACATAGAAATAATGGAAAAATGTCCGACATGTAAAGGCTCAGGGGAAATAACCCCAAGCATTTTATTTGTCGACGATATTGAAAATTATATTAGCTTCTTAATTAATGAAGCAAATTATAAAAAACTTACCTTAAAAGTACATCCATATATAGCCGGGTATATTAAACATGGATTTTTCTCAAAGAAATTTAAATGGTTTCTTAAATTCAAGAAAAAAATCAATGTTGAGTCAGTTAGTTCATACCAGCTTCTTGAGTTCCATTTCTTTGATGAAAATGGAGAAGTAATTAAAGACTAATCCATAAAATTTTATTACTGAACTTTTTAATTAGCAATTTGTTAATATCTATTTATATGTAGATGTTAAAAGTTTACTATTTTTTTAAATTGATACTTAATTCTTAAATTTGAGACTTTATTAAAAACAAACCTTAATCATGAAAAGAATAGCTCTATTAACAAGTATTTTAATTATTTTTTCTTATGGTGTTTTTGCACAAATAGTTGATCCGGTAAAATGGAAATATAAAAGTAAAAATACCGTAGAAGGAATTGCTGAAATAATATTTGAAGCTAATATTGATATGCATTGGCATCTTTACTCACAATATTTTGATGAGGGAGGACCGGTTCGTACAACATTTAATATTGACGAGTCAGATAAATTTGAACTTATTGGAACACCTTCCGAGAGTCCTGAGCCGGAAGAAGTGATGGATGAAGTATTTAATATGAAAGTTAAATATTTTAGCCATAAGGCAACTTTTGTTCAACAGATTAAAGTATTAACAAATGAGTCCTTTCTTATAACCGGATCAATAGAATTTCAGGTTTGCCAGGATGATAAATGTGTTTACTTCAATCCTGATTTTAAAGTAAAAGTTGAAGGATCAAAACCAGTACAAACAATGACTGTTGATCCATTAAGTCCGACGGTTGATTTGACTAAAAAAACAGGTTCAGAACCAATAAGTGAAAGTAAATCCATCTGGGGATTTCTCTTACTGTCTTTTGTTTTGGGCTTAGCAGGTGTTTTAACACCTTGTGTTTTTCCAATGATTCCAATGACGGTGTCGTTTTTTATGCAAGGGGAATCGTCTAAGTTTAATTCAATTATTAAGGCTCTAATTTTCGGAGGTTCAATTGTTGTTTTATATGCAAGTGTAGGTTTAATTGTTTCGTTAACAAGTGCAGGCGCTGATTTTACAACCGGTTTAAGTACACATTGGATTCCAAATACAATTTTCTTTGTATTGTTTATTGCTTTTGCTGCATCATTTTTTGGAATGTTCGAAATAATATTGCCTTCAGGATTAGCTAATAAAGCCGACAAACAGGTTGATAAAGGAGGGTATTTAGCATCATTCTTTATGGCTTTTACATTAGTTGTTGTTTCGTTTAGCTGTACAGGCCCAATTGTCGGTGTTTTACTGGTAAAAGCTGCTTCCGGTGCTGTTCTTGAGCCACTAATAGGAATGTTTGCATTTGGTTTAGCATTTGCATTACCATTTACCTTGTTTGCTATTTTCCCAAGGATGTTAAAAGGCTTACCAAAATCAGGCGGTTGGATGAATTCTGTAAAAGTAGTTTTAGGATTTATTATATTGGCATTCTCACTTAAATTTATTGCTAATATCGATCAAACATATCATTTAAACATTCTTAGCAGAGATGTTTACCTGGCAATATGGATTGTCATATTTATTTTACTGGGAATATACCTGTTGGGAAAATTAAAATTCTCGCACGATAGTGAAATTCCTTTTATTTCAGTTCCAAGATTAGTTATGGCTATGGTTTCATTTACGTTTGCTTTGTATTTGTTTCCAGGTTTGTTTGGTGCTGATTTAAATGCAGTTTCTGCATTAATTCCTCCTAAATCGGCTCAACAATTTGATATTTCAAAATCACAGGTTGTTGTAAGTATTTTGGATTCACAAGGAGATGAACCTATATCATTATGTGAAAATCCAAAATATGGTGATATATTACATTTACCTCACGGATTAGAAGGATACTTTGATTATGAACAAGGAATGGCTTGTGCAAAGAAATTAAACAAACCTGTTCTTTTAGATTTCAAAGGACATGCTTGTGCAAATTGTAAAGAAATGGAAAATAAAGTTTGGTCTGATCCGAAAGTGTTAAAGCGTTTACAAGATGATTATTTAATAATTGCACTTTATGTTGATGACAGAACTAAATTGCCGGAAGATGAATGGGTAACATCAACATACGATGGAAAAGTAAAAAAGACTTTAGGTAAAAAATATGCTGATTTTCAGATAACAAAATATAGTATTAATAGTCAACCATATTATGTTTTGGTTGATACAAATGGCGAAACTTTGGTTGAGCCCAAAGGTTACGACCTGAATATTGATAATTTTATTAAGTTTTTAGATTCTGGGGTTGAAGAGTTTAAAAAGAAAAATTAATTTCAAAAATAATACTAAAACAGTGTTCGGCGTAGCTTTTAGCTACGTCGTTTTTTATACCAAAAACAAACACTCTATTTAACTTCTTTAATTAGTTCTTGTATTGCAGGTGTTGCTTTCCCCTGATAGTCACCATTATCATCACAATAAATAAAATAAGCTTCAATGTCTGGCAATTTTTCTACAAGTTTAGAAGCTTTTTCCAAACCCATGACCATAAAAGCTGTTGCATACGCATCAGCAGTCATACAATCATTTGCAATAACAGTTACACTTAATAATGGGTGCGTAACAGGATAACCCGTTTTGGGATTAATAGTGTGAGAATATTTTACTCCGTTACGCTTATAAAACTTACGGTAATTACCGGATGTAGCTAATGATTTATTGGTAAGTTTTATAACGGCTTGCAAATTCTCACCTGGCACAAAGTTATTATCAAAAGGTTTGTCAATGCCAATCTTCCATGTTTTACCTTTGCTATTTAATCCTTTAGTTTTTACTTCACCACCAATCTCAACTAAATAATTTGTTATTCCTTTTTGTTCAAGAAGATTTGCAATAACATCAACTGAATAACCCTGAGCAATAGCATTCATATCTAACATAATTCGTGGGTCTTGTTTAATTATAACAGAATCTTTTATACTGATTTTGTCAAATCCAATAAAGTTAAGAATGCTATCAACTTTTGCATCGGACATTTTCTCTTTGTTTTTAAAACCAAATCCCCAGGCATTAACCAGAGG
>DAOWML010000316.1 GCA_030643125.1 Bacteroidales bacterium | reverse complement strand
TCTTCTTGAAAGGAATTTTTTACCATCATCACCTCCAAATTGATCTATTAATCCATCCGAGAACAGATAAAAAATATCTCCTTCTTCATATTCAATTTCGTTATTTTGGAAAGGGATTTCAATAGGGGTTACGCCAATAGGATTTCGTGTAGGTTTATATTCTATAAGTTTATTGTTTCGGATAAGATATAATGGTGCATTTGCTCCAGCGTATTGCATTATCTTTTCTTTATGATTTATTACACATAGTGCTATATCTATACCACTATTGTGTGAATAATCACTTTCCGTTTGATTTAAGGTGTCTTTTAATTCATATCTTAAAATTTCAAGCGCTTGATTTGCCTTGGTGGTTTCTTCTCTGCGAACAATTTCGTTTAGCAAAGATATGCCTAAAACACTCATAAAAGCTCCTGCAACTCCATGTCCCGTACAGTCTGCAGCAGCAATAATAGTGAAATCATTTATTTTCTTTACCCAGTAGAAATCTCCACTTACTATATCTTTCGGTAGATAAAATATGAAATGATCAGGAAGTATCTTCTTTATTGTTTTTTGTCCTGTTAACATACCGGTTTGCAAACTTTTAGCATATTGGATACTATCAGTAATTTGTTTTTTCTGAAATATTAGCTCATTTCTTTGTGAGGTAGAAATAGCCTTTTCTTCGCGATAACTTTTTACTAGTATTGCAACAACAAAGTATATAAGCACAAAAGAAAACAGGAAGGTAATTGCTACATCATAGAATTTCACAAAGTCACTTTCATAAGGAGTAATTAAATTTGGGAATCTTCTTTCAAGATAAAATAAGAGGATTAAGTTTAACAAAAAGCCGGTAATAACAATAATCCGGTTTTTTCCTTCGGTAATTATTACAAATATAATCAGACCAACCAGATAAACAAATACCACAGGACCTTCAGAGCCGGCATTAAAAAACCAAACTATTGAAAGTATTATTAAAGAATAAATTATATAAGGGGTAATTATGGGTTTAAATATTTTTCTTTTTCTGGATATGTAGTAAAATACAAATAATACTACGGTTGAAAATATTGTGAAGAAAGTTAATTTTAAATTAAGTTGTAAAGCAATATTTGTGATACTTGCAAAACAGGCTGCCAAGGCAGAAAAAAGACTCACCGAATTAAAGAACCGGTGTTCCAGACTATAATTTTCTCTGTTCCCAAAAAGTAAATCAGTATAACTGTAATTTCCTTTTTTATCAGAATTTGATATGTTTTGTTTCATTTTTAAACTAGATAAAAAACAAAACTGGAATATAAATTAAATGGTATTGTTTAAATTCCAGCAATAAGAATAGCTAATATATAAATAAAATCAATAATTATATATGAAAACTATGCTTTATTGACAGATAAGGCTTAATGTGAAACGAACATTAATGATCTGCCTTTAAAATGTATTATCTCCGTTCGAGCAAAACAATATTTTCAACATGATGAGTATGTGGAAACATATCGACCGGTTGAACTTTTGTTACTTTGTAATTAATATCTAACAGATTTATATCTCGTGCTTGTGTTGCGGGATTACAACTCACATAAATTATTTTCTGTGGATTTGCTTTAAGAATTGATTCAATAACATCCTTGTGCATACCTGCTCTCGGAGGATCAGAAATAATAAGATCGGGATTACCATGTTTTTTAATAAAATCAGTGGTGAGGATATCTTTCATATCACCGGCAAAAAAATCAGTATTCGTTATATTATTAATTTCAGAATTTACTTTTGCATCTTCAATAGCTTCAGGAATAAACTCAATTCCAATAACTTTTTTTGCTTTTTTTGCTACAAAATTTGCTATAGTTCCTGTTCCTGTGTAAAGATCATAAACAATTTCGTTGCCTGTTAAATCGGCAAATTCTCTCGTTTTACAATATAAATTATATGCTTGTTCAGAATTAGTCTGATAGAAAGATTTTGGACCGATTTTAAATCTTAAATCTTCCATTTGTTCGAAAAAGTGATCTTTTCCTTTAAAATGAATTACTTTCTGATCGGATATTGAATCATTCGCTTTGGAATTTATGATATACATTAACGAGGTAATTTCAGGGAATTTATCCGCGATATGATTTAATAAAGATTTTATAATTGTCTGATCATCATAAAAGAAAACAACAATAACCATAAGTTCTTTTGTGGTTGACGTTCTTATAATTACATTTCTCAGTAAACCTTCTTGTTTCCTTAAATCAAAATATGTAAGATTGTTTTCGTCAGCGTATTTCTTTATTTCAAGCCTGATTGCATTTGAAGGCTCTTCCTGTAAATAGCAATTATTAATGTTTACAATTTTATCCCATATTTTTGGAACATGAAAACCTAAAGCATTGCTTCTTTCAAATGTGTCTTGAGTATTTATCTCTTCTTTTGTTAACCAACGTTTATTCGAAAAGGTAAATTCAAGTTTATTCCTATAATAAGTGGTTTTATCTGATGGAAGTATATAATTAATTGCCGGCAATTCAACTTTTGCGATACGCTCTAAATTATCAATAACTTGTTGGTGCTTATATTTTAATTGTTCCTCGTACGGAAGGTTCTGCCATTTACAGCCGCCACAAACTCCAAAGTGTTCGCAGAAAGGTTCAATCCTAATATCCGAATATTTATGAAACTTAACAGGAATAGCTTCCATAAAACTCTTTCGTTTTTTTGTGACCTGTACATCAACTATATCGCCCGGAACAACTTGTGTAACAAAAACAACTTTATTATCAATTTTAGCAATAGCCTTCCCTTCTGCTGCAACATTTGTTATTTCAAGTTTTTCTATTAACGAATTATTACAATTTAACAGAATAAGTTGCCCTACATCCGATTCTCCAGAAAGTGTGATTCCTACTTGATTTTCATAGTATCTTACCGATTTACTATTTACCTTATTAGAAGTATCAATTGAATTGTTAAAACTCTCCCATATATCGATTCCATCATTAATCATAGTATTTCCCGAAAGTATGTTGTTGGACGAAGAATGCAGATGAATTCCATCATCCCCATTGTTATCAGCGGTATTTCCCGAAAGCG
>DAOWML010000144.1 GCA_030643125.1 Bacteroidales bacterium | reverse complement strand
CTGCATCCTGCATCCTGCATCCTGCATCCTGCATCCTGCATCCTGCATCCTGCATCCTGCATCCTGCATCCTGCATCCTGCATCCTGCATCCTGCATCCTGCATCCTGTATCCTGCATCCTGCATCCTTTTTATTTCATAATAGGTAATTCTTGTAAATAATTCTTTTGATGAAAAAGGTAAAGGGCCTAATCCTAATATTTTGTAGATTATTCTATCTTTGCGGAAATTATTTATTAATATGATTTCTGTTGATCAGTTAACAGTTGAGTTTGGAGGTTTCCAATTATTTAATGATGTTTCTTTTTTAATTAACCAAAAAGATCGAATTGGATTGGTTGGGAAAAATGGAGCAGGTAAATCTACTTTGCTAAAAGTATTTATGGGAATTCAAGCTCCAACAAAAGGTACTGTTACTGTTCCTTCCGATATTAGTTTGGGATACCTTCCACAAAATATGGTATGTAAAGATAGTCGGACTGTTTTTGAAGAATCACGTGAAGCCTTTTCCGATATTTTACAACTCGATGAAAAAATTAGGAAAATCAATATAAAGCTTGCAGATCGAACAGATTACGAATCACCGGAGTATTCAAAACTAATTCATGATTTATCAGAAGCGAGTGATAGATATCAACTACTTGGTGGTGGAGCAATTGAGGCCAGTATTGAACAAACATTATTAGGTTTGGGATTTAAAACTACCGATTTTAATCGTCAAACTGTAGAATTTAGTGGTGGTTGGCGTATGCGGATTGAATTAGCAAAAATCTTATTACAAAAACCAAAGGTATTATTACTTGATGAGCCTACAAATCACCTTGATATTGAAGCTATTCAATGGTTTGAAGATTTCTTGATAGCTTATCCAGGAGCTGTTGTTCTTATTTCGCACGATAGAGCATTTCTTGATAATATTACCAGGAGAACAGCTGAAATTTCGCTTGGTAAGATTTACGATTATAATGTTCCGTATTCTAAATACGAGATTTTACGAAAGGAAAGAAGGGAGCAACAATTAGCGGCTTATCGAAATCAACGAAAATTAATTGAAGAAACTGAGGAATTTATTGAAAGATTTAGATACAAAGCTACAAAAGCGGTTCAGGTTCAATCGCGAATTAAACAACTCGAAAAAATTAATCGTATTGAGGTTGATGAACAAGATACTGCAGCTATAAATATAAAGTTTCCACCTGCTCCGCGTTCAGGTGATCTGGTAGTTCGAACAAAAGATATGTCTAAAAAATATGATGATCTTTTGGTATTTAAAGATATTGAGTTAACAATTACACGTGGCGAAAAAATAGCATTTGTGGGCAGAAATGGCGAAGGAAAAACAACTCTCTCCAGAATAATTGTTGGTGATCTTGACTATAAAGGGGAATTGAAAATAGGCCATAATGTTGCAATTGGGTATTTTGCTCAAAATCAAGATGAATTATTAGAAGAAAATAAAACTGTTTTTCAAACCATTGATGATATTGCTGTTGGCGATGTGAGGACTAAAATAAGGGACATCCTGGGAGCATTCCTTTTTGGAGGCGAAGACATTGACAAAAAAGTTAAAGTTTTATCGGGGGGCGAACGGTCACGATTGGCAATGACAAAACTGCTGCTAAAACCGTACAATTTGCTTGTTCTCGATGAGCCAACAAATCATCTGGATATGCGATCAAAGGATATTCTTAAAAAGGCTTTAAAAGATTTTGAGGGGACTTTAATAATTGTTTCGCACGACAGGGAATTCCTTGATGATCTTGTTGAAAAAACGTACGAATTCAGAGATAAAAAAATTCGGGAACATATTGGTGGAATATATGATTTTTTAAGAAAGAGGAAGCTGGAGAATCTTAAAGAACTGGAGAGGAAAGAAAAACAAACTTCTAAATCCAAAGGAAATAAGATTTCGGGAAATAAACAATCATATCTTGAACGGAAGGAACTGGAAAAGCAAATCAGGAAGGTAGAAAATAAAGTAAAAGATAGTGAATCAAAAATCGAGAATATTGAAACAGAGATGGAACAGATAAGCGAAGTTTTATCTGATCCTGAAAAAATGAATAATAATCCTACTTTGTTTTCAAAATACGATGAGCTTAAAAAACAACTGGAATCTGAAATGAAAATCTGGGAAAATATACATGAATCTTTAGAAGACCTGAAACAACAAAGAAATTGATTATCTTTACATTCATGTTAATTGAAAAGTAAAAGCAACTGAATTTTTAAATATGAACCATGAATAAAATTATTGAAAATAGATTAAATGAAATTAATATTTTATGTAAAAACCACATGGTGAAATCATTATTTTTATTTGGTTCTGCCAGTTCAGAAGAATTTAATGAAAATAGTGATATTGACCTATTGATATCTTTCAAAGACAACCTTCCATTATTAGATTTTGCGGATAATTTTTTTGATTTAGAAGAATCTTTAAATAAACTACTTAAAAGACAGATAGATTTAGTTGTCGAAAAGTCAATCAAGAATCCTTATTTTAAGGAAGCAGTTGAAAAATCTAAGATTAAGATTTATGAAGCATAAAATAAACAAATACTTACCGCTATTGAAAATTGAGGTTGAGAAATTGATTGATAAAAATGATTCAGAATCTTAACCGAATTGCATGAAAAATCAACTTAAATACCTGTTACTTTTACTTTCTATTTTTATTATTTCATGCAATGTTTCAAAAAAAACAACTGTGCCAAGAAACTTAGACCGCATATATGACCCGGCCAGCTCTTCAATTCATCCCGAAATAAAAGTTTATAATACTTCAGATACCAGTTCCATTATTGTAGAGAGAGTTTACACTAAAGAATTGTTATTTAACCAGGCTAATACTGAAAAAAAACTTTTAGCTAGAGTTAAGATAATTTACAATTTATACGATTTAAACAATAAACAAAAACTGGTTGACAGTTTAACCACTACATTTAAATTTGAAAAGAACCCTGATGTTTTGTATCACACTTTGGAGATTCCAATTAATGCATTTGTTAAGAACAACTACTTTTTAGAGATTATTACAACAGATTTAAACAGGAAAAGTAATCAATATTCATTTAGAAAAATTGACAGAACAAATGATATTAATCCTCAGGATTTTATTGTTTATAATAAAAGTAATAAAGAGTTAATTATTAATTCATTTATAAATGAGAAAAAACAATTCGGAATAAAGCACTATAAAAAGAGTTTAGATTCTTTGAATGTATTTTTCTTCTCAAATAACTTTGAAACTCCGCAATCACCAGATATTAATGATACCATTAAAGAAAATTTTGAAGTCGCCGATACAAATTGGGTTTGTTATCTCGATTCAATCAATTATATAAATTTCCAAGAAGAAGGAGTTTATTATTTTACCGAACTTACAAAATCGTTTAAATTATCTACAGGAAAGACTGAGGGTTTTGCCTTATATAATTTTGGTGATGGATTTCCTATTGTTCGAACACCCGATGATCTTGCAAAACCAATTATATATTTGGGTTCGATCGATTCAATCTCCGATTCAGATTCTATCGGGAAGCTTACAAAATTAGCAGTCGATAATTTTTGGCTCAATAAAGCGAACAATATTGATAAATCCAGAGAACTTTTAAAAGCATATTATAACAGGGTTATGTTTGCAAATATGTATTTTACATCATTTAAAGAAGGTTGGCAGACAGATCGCGGAATGATTTATATTATTTATGGATTACCCGATTATTTATTTAAATCGGGCAAAGAAGAAAGATGGATTTATAACCCTACAGGAATTGGTACAGGAATAACATTTAAATTTAAATATATTGAAAATCCGTTTAATTTAAATCACTATTTATTAGATCGCGATAAATTAAAAACTACAGGTTGGGACGAGGCTATAAAAATGTGGAATAATGGAGAAATATTTTATTTTCAAAACTGATATAAAATGAAACAAGATAAAGATTTTATTTTTGGCATAAGAGCTGTTATTGAAGCGATTAAAGCAGGTAGGCAGATTGATAAGCTAATGATAAAGGCTGGCTTAAAAGGAGAGCTTTTCTTTGAATTAATTAAGCTGGCTAAAGATTTGCAAATACCATTTCAGTATGTGCCCAATGAAAGAATTAACAGGGTGACCATGAAAAATCACCAGGGCGTTCTTGCTTTTATTTCACCTATTGAATTTCAGAATATCGAAAATATTTTACCTTTTATATTTGAAGCCGGCAAAACTCCACTCATTGTAATCCTTGATAAAGTTACGGATGTTCGAAATTTTGGAGCAATTACCCGAACTGCCGAATGTGCCAATGTCGATGCAATTATTATTCCCGAAAAAGGATCTGCGCAAATTTCAGGCGATGCAGTAAAAACATCGGCGGGTGCTTTACTCAAAATCCCTGTTTGCAGGGTAAAAAACTTACCAGAAACAATAAAGTATTTGCAGCAAAGTGGAATTCAGCTTGTGGCAGCTACCGAAAAAGCAAAAGACTTTTATTATAAAGTAGATTTCTCAATACCAACCGCAATTTTATTAGGAGCCGAAGATAGGGGAGTTAATATGGAATATTTAAGAGTAGCCGACCAAATGGTAAAAATCCCGATCTTAGGCGAAATTGAATCGTTGAATGTTTCTGTTGCAGCTTCTATATTGATGTACGAGGCTGTTAAGCAAAGGTTGAATTAAGCTGTTCTTAAAGTAAGTTTAAAGGAAGAACCTTTATTAAGTTCACTCTCGACCCAAATTTTACCCCCGTTTCTTTCAACGAATTCCTTACATAAAATAAGGCCTAATCCGGTTCCTCTCTCTTCTGAAGTGCCTTGTGTAGTTAAATGCTGATCAATCCTGAATAGTTTCTCCTGATCTTCTTTTTTAATTCCTACACCATTATCAATTACAGATAATTCAACTTGTTCATCTTTTTTAACACATCTAATAGATATTAAACCTTTCGGATGTGTAAATTTTATAGCATTGCTTATGAGGTTTCGAATTACTGTTGTTATCATATTTTCGTCGACAAATACGAGGGTTTTTTCGTTAACATTTATATTAATTTTTATGCTTTTATTTTCGATATTAATCATCAATGTATCAATAGTATTATCAATCATTTTCCTGACATATACAAATTTTGGTTCATAAGTAATGTTGCCCGTTTGTGACCTTGACCACTGTAACAGGTTTTCTAACAAATTATATAATTGTTTTGATGCCTGGTTCATTGCTCCAATAAATTCCTTACTTTCTTTCTCCGAAAAAACATCAAAATTATTTGTTAATACTTCCGTGAGATTTAAAAATCCTGCAATCGGATTACGCAGGTCGTGTGCGATTATTGAAAAGAATTTATCCTTGCTCACATTTAAAGCTTTTAACTGTTCACGATGATTCTCAAGTTCTTCTTTTTGTTGACTAATAGTTTTTTTAGCTTTTTTAAGGTCAATCATTTTACCAAAAAGCTCAATTGTCCTTTTTCTGAATTTATGATTTGATTTTTCTAATAATAACTGGTGGCTTTTAATTTCTTGCTGTTGTGTTTTTAGTTTTTTGTTTTGCTGACTAATTGTTTTTTTAGCTTTTTTTAAATCAACCATTCTGCCAAACAATTCAATTGTACGACTACGAAATTTATCGCTCTCGTTTTCTAATTTCTTTTGCTGTTTTTCAAGATCTATTCTTTGTAGTTCAAGAGTTCTGAATTGCTCAAAAACTATATCCTGAGCTTTTTCAAGGCTCTCAATTTTATCGGTAAGTTTTGTGTTTTCTTCTTGTGAATTTTTTAAGAAATTAATAATTTCATTATTCTCCGATTTAAATTCTATCACAGAATTTTTATCTTCTTTAACAGGATTTAAATTTTGTTTATCTGAACTTCTGGATTTTTGAATTGACATGAATTATTTTTTCAATTTCTTAAATATTTTAATCAAACATGAGTTAATGAATATCAAAGCATTTACGGTTTAATACAATAAATGTTTCTTATCCGAATTTATCCACCTGGCTTGATAGTCGTAATCAACAAAAAATATTTTCAAATCAGCCTGGTAATCGTAATTGGTGAAAAATATTTTTTTAGCGGCTTGATAATCATATTCTGTAAAAAACCATAGACCTTTATTCTCTTTTGCCTGATAATCGTATTTTACTTTATAAACCAACAAGTCGGCCTGATAATCATAATTGGTGACAAATACTTTAATATCAGCCTGGTAATCATAG
>DAOWML010000156.1 GCA_030643125.1 Bacteroidales bacterium | reverse complement strand
CTTAAATGTTGCCATTAAGTTATCAAAACAAATCAATACAAAAGAATGGCTTTTAGAATCATACGATCTTTATTATCAGCTATATTTGGAATTAAATAATTATAAAAAAGCCTTGGAATATTATAAATTATATTCGGAAACAAAGGATAGTGTCTTTTCCATCAAAGGTTACAACCGAATTACTGAAATGAAAATCAAATATGAAACGGATAATCTTGAAACTGAAAACAAACTATTAAAAAAAGATAATCAAATTCATGTACTTGAACTTAATCGTCAAAAAAACATTAAGAATTATTCGATTGCTTTTTCAATACTGATTTTGGCCTTAGCTATTTTAAGTTTTAGTCAGTTCAGGTTAAAGAAAAGAACCAATGGTTTACTAAAATCAAAGAATGATCAATTAAAAGACGCAAATAAAAAGCTTACAGTTTCTGAATATAACTTAAAAGAACTAAATGCCACTAAAGACAAGTTTTTCTCAATTATTGCTCATGACCTTAAGAATCCATTCCAATCTCTTTTAGGATTTTCTGAGATACTTTACAATCAAATGGACAAATTAAGTAAAGATGAAATTAGTGAGTATACAAAGTTAATTTATGAATCATCACAAAACCTTTTTAATCTTTTAGGAAATTTATTACATTGGTCACAATCTCAATTGGGAAGCATAAAATTATCTCCCAAGTCTATTAATGTATATGATTCAATGGATGATGTATTGTCTATTTTTGGTATTGCAGCTCAAAAAAAGAATATAAAAGTTGAAAGTTCGATTGCAAAAAATGCAACAGTTTTTGCCGATAAACATGTTGTATCAACAGTTCTCAGAAATTTAATAAGTAATGCTATAAAGTTTACTAATCAAGGTGGTGAAATAAAGATATCCTCTGTTATATCGAATAACAAAATTATTGTTTCGGTAGAAGATAACGGAAAGGGAATTAGTGAAGAAAATCTTGAGAAATTATTTAGAATTGACCAGGGTTATTCGACAAAAGGAACAGAAAATGAGGCAGGAACAGGTCTTGGATTAATACTCTGCAAAGATCTGATTTCACAAAGTAATGGTGAACTTTTTGTAGAAAGTACTTTGGGAAAAGGAAGTAATTTCAAATTTACTTTGCCAATTTTAGAAGAACAAACCGAATAAGGTAAAATTGAAAATATTTATCAGGAATAATAATCATTCACTATTCTTGTAATAAATTAGTGTATGAGGGTTAATCATTTTTTCTTTCTATTAATATTTATTTTTTCCTTTAGCATTAAAACATACGTAAATGCTAATCAATCAGCCATTGACAGTCTTGAGAATGTTTTAAAAAAAACTGCAGAAGAAAAATCAATTCCAATATTAAATGAATTATCGCATGCTTATCTTTCTATCGATTTAAACAGAAGTTTAAATTATGCTGGTAAAGCATTAGAACTGTCCGGGAAGTATCATAATGAACGGTTAATTGCATTTTCAAATATTTACATTGCTGATGTATATTTCGAAATGAGTCGTTTCCAGCCAGCCATTGAATTTTATGAAAAAGCCCTGGATTATTTTTACGAACAAAGGGCTTCTGATAATAAAATTTATATTTACACCAAACTGGGGCATTCTGAAAAAATGCTCAGCAATTATAGTAATGCACTTTTTTATTATCAAAAACCTCTTAATCTTTATTTAGCAGAAGAAGATAATAAAATATCAGAAGCTTATAATAATATCGGTATTATATACAAACTACAAGGCGAATTTGATGAGGCTTTTAATTTCCATCAAAAAGCGCTTAATGCTTCTAATTTAGCTTTGGATCAAAATGAAATTGCAAACACCCTTAATTATATTGGAAGCCTTTATTGGAGCAATAGTCAATACGACAGTTCATTGTTCTATTTTGAAAAATCATTACAGGTTTATCGAGACATACCTGATACTATTGGCGAAGCAAATATTCTTACTAATATAGGTACTGTTTATAAAGATATTAGCGAATTTAAAAAAGCTCTTGATTATAATTTAAAGGCACTTGAACTAAGAACTTATAAAGATAACAGAAAAGATATTGCTGATTCATATAATAATATTGGGAGTATATATCTTGCAACTAACGATATTGATAATGCTTTAGATTTTTATTTATCATCATTAAAGATTCGTGAAAATATAAACGATATTTTAGGTATTGCACAAACTCAAACTAACATTGCCCTTGTTTATAGAAAACTTAGTGATAATCAGGAATCTTTGAATTATTTTAACAAATCACTTAGCAACTATTACAATATTGGAAACAGATCCTTAATTGCAAGCTCTATAAATCAAATTGGAAGTATTTATAAAAAATTAAATAAATACGATTTAGCACTTGAAAATTACCTTAAAGCACTTAAAATACAGCAAGAATTAGATAATCAAGATAAGATTGCTTCATTATTAATCAATATTGGGATTATATATGCCGATATAAGTAATTATCATAAAGCTTTGGAATCATTTTCTATTGCTTTAGAAATTAAAAGAAACCTGGGTAATAAAAAAGAAATTGCTTATTCACTACATATTATAGGAAATACCTTTCTTAAACTTGAAAATTATACCGAAGCTCTAAGGTATTATAACGAAGCCTTAAGTTTAAGAAAAGAAGTTGGAGATAAGTTAAGTATATCCAATTCCTATAAAAGTATTGGGAACACTTATCTCGAACTTGGTGAATATGATAATTCTATAAGCAATTTAAATAATTCCTATAAAATTAGAGAAGAAATAGGAGCTACGAATGGAGTAAGCGATATTCTTAATGATATTGGTAATTATTACCTCAGAATAAACGAATTAGATAAAGCCCTGGAATACTTTTTAAGAACAGTGGATAATTCTAAAAAAACCAACGATCAATATTTTGCAGGACTTTGTCTCCGAAAAATAGGCGCTATACAATTAAAAAAAGGTTCTGAAATTGAGGGGGTAAGTAATATAAATAAATCACTTCTGATAGGTCAAAATATTGACAATCTTGAATTAATTAAAAATGCTTACTTTGAATTATTCAATTACTATAATAAAAGCGGAAATAAGGATAAAGCTCTGGAAAATTATTTAAATTATTCTCTGGTAAAGGATTCAATAAATGCAAAACTGAATTCTCAAAGACTTGTTGAAATACAAATGAATTTTGAGCTCGAAAAAAGCTATAATGAAATATCAAGAATTGAAGATGAAGTTACTAAGTTAGTTACCGAAAATACAATCAGAGAACTTGAACTTAAAAAACAAAAAAATGTCAGAAATTTTCTCTTTGTTATTGTTTTACTGACATTAACTTCAGGAATTCTTATTTTTAGTCAGTTTTTATCAAAACGAAAAACGAATATTTTACTACGGGAAAAAATTAATGAAGTTGATCAATCAAATAAATTACTCAAAGAATCAGAAGATAATCTTAAAATCTTAAATGCAACAAAAGATAAGTTTTTTTCAATTATTGCACACGATCTTCGAAATCCATTTAACGCTCTGCATGGATTAACTCATCACCTATTAAATAATTATGAGGAGTTTGATGAAAACGAAATTAAACAATCACTTGAATTAATATATAATTCGGCCGATGATTTGCTCGAACTACTGGAAAACCTTTTATACTGGTCAAGAACTCAACGTGGTAAAATGCAATTTTCTCCTAAAGAAATTAACTTGTCAGAAGTGATTGACAAAATATTTAATCTTTTGAGCATGAATGCCGAAAAGAAAGAAATAAATCTTATTAACGAAGTTGATCAGAAAAAAACAATTTTTGCTGATTATGACATGCTAACTGCCATATTGCGTAATTTAATTTCTAATGCTATAAAATTTTCATTTACAAATAGTTTTATTAGAATAAGTAGCAAAACCTTTGATGAACATACAGAAATTTCTATTATGGACAACGGCGTTGGAATTAGTTCTGAAAACATTAAAAAACTTTTTAGGATAGATATACACCATTCAACTTCTGGCACTTCGGAAGAACAAGGCAGTGGTTTAGGTTTAATTCTATGTCGGGAATTTGTTGAAAAACATAATGGGGAAATATGGGTTGAAAGTGAAATAAATAAAGGAAGTACATTTAAATTTACAATCTCAAACAACATTAAAGTTTAAATTATGGCAAAAAAGGATATCTCATATAACGATGCTGTTGAAGAAATAGAAGAAATATTGCATCAAATTGAAAATGAAGAATTAGATATTGATATTTTATCAGAAAAAGTAAAGAGAGTTTCTACCTTATTAAAACTTTGTAAGAAGAAACTTCAGCAAACCGAAAATGAAGTTCAAAAAATACTAGATGACATTGATGGTGAATAAAAAAAGAACTACTCCGGAAAGGAGTAGTTCTTTAACCTAAACCATCTTACATTAAGGAACTATACATCGATCTGAAATTTCAATGAAGTTTGCGAAACTTCAGCATCAATGAACTCTTCAAAAAGGTCGTGAACATATGAAATATCTAAAGCATAACCAATACTCATTGTAGCTGTCTTATATATTTCATTTGTAATATGTTTAATCTGATTCTGATTTGCTATTAAAACCTGAATTGGATCTATTTCTTCAACATTAAATTTACCTTGCGACTTTTTCAATATTGCAAGATTATTGTTAATAATTTGTTTCATTCGCTTATGCGATTGAGTTATTGAGGCAAGTTTATGCCCAATTATTCCAATAACTTCACCAGTTTCGGCATTGATTAATGGACTACCGGAATTTCCTTGTTTAATATTTGAATCAACCTGCAAATATTTTAAACCATTATCGTGTTTAAATGCCGATGAAATAATCCCTGTTTTAATTGCGAGATTATCCCTATCCAATTGATATCCTAATACAGCTATACTTTGGCCTATTTCAATAGTTTTATTTGTACTTAATTTAAGTGATGGGATTTTTGCAAATTCCTCAAAATCCATATTAATAGCTGCAAATGATGTCTTTTCTTTATCGATACCCTTTATAATTCTTTTCTTTAACTCGTTCATTGGAATTTCAATACTTGCATTTTCAGTATATCCATCCGAATTTACAAAACTAATTTTAACCTTAACTGCTTTGTAAATCTTAAATAAATAATCATCGGTAATTAAAAAATGACCATTTACTTTAAATCCTGTCATAGACAGCAACTTAATACCGGCGGAACTATAAAAACTAAGTTGGCAAACAGAATTTTGACATTTATTCCAAACGGGTTTGTACATGGTTAATAAATTTAGTTGTTGTTATCAATATGCGTTTTTAAAATTTGCATCGAAAAACTTCCTGTTTTATGAAGCTCTAACATCATTTGATCTGCAATATCCCATTCATTAGTTATTATACTCATTGATTTAATGATTTTTGAGGGATTGACCGATAAATCATCTTCATCAATTATTATTCCTAATCTAAACTCTGAGTTACTGTTTGTTGACCAATGATTTACAATCCCATCAGGTGTAGAATAAATCTTCTGAAACAAAACCAGGTTTACTGTTTCAGATTTACTTTTTATATTTACACTTATATTAACTGTATTCATTTTACTTTTAATAGAATAATCTTTCTTTTGTTACCTTTATAAAATATGGTAACATGTTATAAATATGTTCTCTAAAAATATATCGTAATGAATGAAATGAGGAAAACAATAGTTACAATAGAAAATAAAATAAGAACCCCAAAATCGATATTATGTGTTGTAACCATTTTATCCTTGATTGAATAAAATATCTTTTTCATAATTCTTGCTCATTAAATATTTATTATGCTAAAATATATTTAATAATTTAACGTTTTTATATGACTTTTTTATCGTATGGATTTAATAAATTAACGTAGCATTTTTATAAATTAACGCTTTTTATAAATATTCTATGGTATAAGATTAATTGTTCATTATCGT
>DAOWML010000279.1 GCA_030643125.1 Bacteroidales bacterium | reverse complement strand
CGTTTTTTCAATAACAAATTCACGTTTCTTAAAACGATCATTTACCTGAACCAAATTATATTTTTCGATTAATTTACCTGCGATTTCAAAACTCATAATATGTTAATTTTTATAGATGTTCTTAAATTAAAAATAATCATTAATAAATCATCATTTGAATTACTCTTCGGTAATATTAATTTTTTCAATTTTATCACCTTGTTTGATTGTATCAATTACCTCATGACCTTCATAAACTTTTCCAAATACTGTATGATTACGATCCAGGTGTTGAGTATTTTCACGACTATGACAAATAAAAAATTGTGAACCTCCTGTGTCTCTTCCGGCATGTGCCATTGAAAGGACTCCTTTGTCGTGATATTGATTATCACCATCCAACTCACATTTAATTGCGTATCCCGGTCCGCCCATTCCTGTACCATCAGGACAACCACCCTGAATTACAAAATTAGGAATTACCCGATGAAATGTTAATCCATCATAAAAACCTTCTTTTGATAATTTTACAAAATTCTCTACAGTACCGGGAGCATCTTTTTCAAAGAATTTTACTTTCATGGTACCTTTTGCTGTTATTATTTCGGCTATTTTCATATTTTTTAAGATAAAAAAACAAGCGTTATATTTCAAACGCTTGTTACTAATTTTATAAATATATTAATTTACTTTTTTCACTGGAGCTTCCGGAGCTTTTACTTCAATAAGTTCAACTTCAAATATTAAAGCCATATTTCCTTCTAATACTCCTCCCGGGCGAACTCTTTGTCCATAAGCTAGTTCAGTAGGGATGTAAAATTTATATTTTGCTCCTTCTTTCATTAATTGTAATCCTTCTGTCCAACCAGGAATAACTTGGTTTAACCCAAATTCTGCAGGTTTTCCTTTTTCAACTGAACTGTCAAACACTGTGCCGTCTATTAAAGTGCCGTGATAGTGACATTTTACAACATCAGTAGCACTTGGAGATTTCCCTGTTCCTTCTTCTATTATTTCGTATTGCAAACCACTTTCTGTAACTATTACGCCTTCTTTTGTCTTGTTCTCTTCTAAAAATGCCCTGCCTTCTTCTAAATTTTCGGTTAATCCCTTTTCCTTTAATTCTGTAAAAAACTTTTGTATATAAGGTTTAATTTCTTCTTCTTTCATTTTAAATTCTTTCTCTTCAATAGCATCAGTTAATCCGTTTAAAAAAGCTTTGTAATTAATTTCTTTTATTTTTGCATTTTTCAGACTATTTCCAATGTCTGCTCCTAAAGCATAACTTAAAGTGTCTAAATCTGTTTTGATTTTAGTATTACCTGTCATTGTTTGACCACAAGATGATAGTATCATTGCTGAACCGGCAATAAATAGTAATAAGTTTTTAATTTTCATAGTTTTTAATTTTTGAGATTATTAAATTTTAAGATGAAGTGCAAATTTGCTAATTTTATTTGAGAAGGCAAAAGGAAGTATTTTAAAAAACGTTAAAATTTAAAAATAATTTAAAGTTTTTCGGCTCTAAGGATATGCCTTTTGCCTATTGGACCGGGTAATCTTGAAACTTTAAACCCTGCACTGCGCAAATTATTTTTAACTATGCCTTTACTGCTATATGTTGTTAGTATGCCTTGGTTATTTAATGTTTCATAAATTTTTGCAAAATTTTCAGCACTCCACATCTTTGGTTGTTTATCCGGCGCAAAAGCATCAAAATAAATTATATCATATTTGTTTGAGAAAACGTAATTGTTAAAATCTGAGTTTGTTTTCCGGAAAGTAAAGTTTGAAGAAATTTTAACATTTTCATCCCATTTGCAAGTATGCAGTTTACTATAAACATCTTTTTGATTAGCCGACAGGAATTCAGTATAGTTAAGTTGATTAATAATTTCTAAAGAAACAGGAAATAATTCAATGGCTGTATATTCAACCCTTAGGTTTCTTTTTATACTTTCAATATACGTTAATATTGTATTTAGCCCTGTTCCAAAACCTACCTCAAATATTTTGATCGATTTTAATTGACAATAGTTCAATCCTGTTTCGATAAATACATGTATTGATTCACTGCGAGCTCCATAAGTTGAATGGTAATGTTCTTTAAACTTGCCGGAAAAAAGTGTATTGGATCCATCATTGGTTTTTATAATATTAGTCATTTTATAAATATAGATTTAATAAAAAATAATAACGATTTTTTAGCCTGAATTATTTTTACCGTGGCACAAGCCTGTAAATAAATAGAATAAAAGATACTCTGTGCAAGTAAAAAATATTAAAACATTGAACTATTATGTGCAAATGTTGTTGTAACATATGAAAAAATAAATAGACACATTAAATTTTATGGCAAGCTATTCAATAAAGGAGTTGGAAAATTTATCGGGGATAAAAGCTCATACCATTAGAATTTGGGAAAAACGTTATGGTATTATTAAACCGGCACGTACCGATACAAATATTCGATGCTATTGCGATAATGATTTAAAAAGGTTATTAAATATTGCAATACTCAACAGATATGGTATGCGCATTTCTGATATCTCAAAGTTATCTGATTCTGAGATAACTGAAAAAGTAATTAATATTTCTTCTGATTCATCGAATGCGGAAAATAATATTGAAAACTTAATTGTTGCAATGGTTGAAATGGATGAGTATAAATTCGACAGAATACTCTCGCGATATATTATGCACGAAGGATTCGAGAATTCAGTTATAAGAGTTATTTTCCCGTTTTTTGAAAAGATTGGTTTGTTATGGCAAACAGGATCTATTAATCCGGCTCATGAACATTTTGTGTCGAATTTATTCAGGCAAAAATTAATGGTTGCAATAGATAATATCGTTGTTACTGAGAGTCTGACAGCTAAAAAGTTCCTGTTATTTTTGCCGGAAGCTGAATATCACGAGTTAGCGTTATTGTTTTACAATTATTTAATTAAAAAATCAGGTAAACTCGTTTATTATTTAGGGAGTTCTGTACCATTTGTAGATGTTGTTGAAACCAGTAAAATGGTTAATCCTGATTTTCTTTTTACATCTTTAACTTCTTCGTTAAATAAAAATGATGTAATTGAATATTTAAATAAGCTGTCACAAACCTTTTCTTTCCAAAAGATATTTGTAACAGGACTACAGATAAAAGAGAATTTTATGCATTTACCATCAAATGTTCTAAAAGTGTCATCACCACTAGATCTTGTAGAAACATTAAGAAATCTGTAATCTCTGTAGAATTATTCTAAATAATGCATCCTGCTTAAGTTTAAGCAGGATTTTTTGTTTAATCAAGTGTTAGTTTAATAACACAAACATTAAACAAAAAAAATGCACCTTAATTGTAATTTAGAAGAATGAGGCAAAAAGGTAACGCAATGCTTGAATAGCGTACTTTTAACTACTGTTCTTATTTAGAATAGCTGTTGTTATTGGGGTTTGAGGTATTCAGAAATTTGCTTTTTGGCCTTCCAGTGTTGTATATTTGTTTAACAATTATTTAAAAACGTACAACTATGACAGCAATAGAATTTAATCATCAACTTATAGGTTTAGAAACTAAACTTTCGAGATTTGCAATGAGTTTGACTTATAACAGAGAAGAAGCTCAGGATCTTTTGCAAGAAACATATTT
>DAOWML010000104.1 GCA_030643125.1 Bacteroidales bacterium | reverse complement strand
TGATGAAACATTGCTTATCAGCGAAGTAAACAAAAATGAATTATCAGAAGAAATAACCAGTTAAAATTAAAACAATTAAATAATATAAAACAATTAAAAATTAGAAATTATGAAAGATTTATTAGTATTTATCGCCTTAATATTCTTGGTTGTTACACCAATTATGTATTTATCATTAAGACTTATCTTCAAAAACTCTTTATTAGTAGTTTTCGGAGTAGTTTGGCTGTTAGTACAAAATATAGTGCTTGTGCTGGCATACAGCATAGGCCTGCAAGGAACAACCATGGATTTAATATGGGCAACTCCTGCTGGATTAACTTGTGTAGTTTTGGGTTATGTTTATTTGTTTATAAAAATACGTAACCCCTTGCTTGAGTTAAGTAACAAAATAAATGAATTTGCAGAAGGGAAATTAGAAATAATATTTGATGAAAAGATTACAAACCGAAAAGATGAAATTGGAACTGTTACTAGTGCAGCAGCAAAAATGGTCATGAAGCTTAAAACAGTTGTTAACGAAGTTTTAACAAGCTCAGATAATGTAAGTGCCGCCTCAGAGCAATTATCGCAAGGATCTAACGAACAAGCTACATCTACTGAACAAATTTCCTCATCAATGGAAGAAATGGTTTCCAATATCCAGCAGAATGCTGAAAATGCACAACAGACTGAAAAAATATCTAAATCGGCAGTTGAGGGTATTACTAATGTAAATAATGCAGCAATAAACAGTTTACAATCAATTAAAAAAATTGCAGAAGAAATACAAATTATAAATGATATTGCATTTCAAACTAATATTTTAGCCTTAAATGCGGCCGTTGAGGCCGCAAGAGCGGGAGAATACGGAAAAGGATTTGCTGTAGTTGCAGACGAAGTAAGAAGATTGGCTGAACGAAGTAAAGTTGCAGCCGATGAAATAAATATACTTTCAAATACAAGTGTAAATACTACTGATGATACCTGTAAACTAATGGAAACCTTAATTCCTGAAATTGAAAATACTTCAAAACTGGTACAGGAAATAAGCGCATCAAGCGTAGAGCAAAATTCTGGTGCAGACCAGATTAATAATGCATTAATACAATTGACTTCTATAACTCAGGAAACTGCTGCAAGTTCTGAACAATTATCAGCACAGGCACAACAATTAACAGAAACAATGTCCTTTTTTGAATTGAATGTAACAACAAATTTGAAACAAAGTTTACATGGCAAAGTAAAAAATGTTACAAGCAATAATTCTAAAGATAAAACTAAAGATAAAAAACTGGTACTTGAAACAACTGATGGTTTGGATACTGAATTCGATAAATTTTAATTATCCTGTATTGTCTTAAATCTGGCAGATAGTATAGAATTATATTTCTGCCAGATTTTTCTCCTTTGTAAATAAAAAATCCTGACCAGATTTGAATAAGGGAAAAAGAAACCTTATAAATAACTTATTTCATTATAAGACACAAAACTTTAATGGATTCTTTTACTAATCAATAAAAGAATTAAATGATGATTAAAACAATAGCAACTCAGAGAATAATTGTAAAAATGCCGGATGTTGAATTCATGAAACTAAGTCGGTTCATTTATAAAAACGTTGGGCTAAAGCTGCCTTTGACCAAAAAAAATCTGCTTCAAATGAGATTACAAAAAAGACTTTTTGCTTTGAAATTAAAATCATTTTTAGAATATACCGATTACCTTTTTAGCAATGAAGGTATGAAAGAGGAATTGATAGCAATGATAGATATGGTTACTACCAACAAAACAGATTTTTTTCGTGAAAATTTGCATTTCGAATTCATGAATAATCAAGCTCTACCTGAAATATTAAATAATAAAACTAACAATATAATAAAAGTATGGAGTGCGGGATGTTCAAGTGGAGAGGAACCTTATACAATTGCAATGGTTTTAAATGAGTTTAGCCAGAATAAAAGTAGTTTGAACTATTCAATCTATGCAGTTGATATTTCAACTGAAGTATTGGAAAAAGCAAAAAAGGGAATTTATAAACTTGAAGATGTAAACGTTCTCACAAAAGATTTAAAATATAAATATTTGCTAAAGTCCAAAGATGTATCAGAACAATTAGTAAAAATAAAAAGTATATTACGAAACAAGATTAATTTCGAAAGATTAAATTTGATAAATGGAATTTCAAAAGTGAATAAAATTTTTGACATTATTTTTTGTAGAAATACTTTAATTTATTTTGACCGGACAACTCAGGAAAAAGTGATAAATAATTTATGTTTAAAACTGGATAAAGGAGGATATTTATTTCTTGGACATTCAGAATCGATCATGAAAATGGATGTTCCATTGGAGCAAATCAAACCAACAATATTTAAGAGAATATAAATTTTCAGACAATTAAATATTAGACTAGTTGTAATACTCTTGTATGTTATAACGAGCGGAACGAAGTAAAATCGTGATATTTTATTACTATTTAAAGAGACTTACTCGTTTAATTCGTAAGGAGGTTTTACTAAGGTCTCTACTCGCTGTTGTTCGGACGAAAAGACAAGAGCAGTTAAAATATGTATGACGACATCAGGAATCTTATACATATAACTTTAAACTAACTAAAAATGAAAAAAATTAAAGTCCTCATAGTTGATGATTCAGCGCTGGTTCGCCAGACTTTAAAAACCATTCTGGAGACAGATAAAAAAATTAAAGTTATTGCTACTGCTTCTGATCCATTTATAGCTGCAAAAAAAATTCAAAAAGAAGATCCTGATGTGATTACACTGGATATTGAAATGCCAAAAATGGATGGTTTAACATTTCTAAAAAAATTAATGTCACAATATCCGATTCCTGTAGTTATAATATCAAGCCTTTCAGGCAATAATACTACTACAGGTTTAAGGGCATTAGAGTATGGTGCAGTTGAAATAATTACCAAACCCAAACTAAGTTCAAGAGAATTTTATGAAGAATCAAAAATTATGATTTGTGATGTTGTAAAGGCAGCAGCTATTGCTAAAATTAAGAGAAAAATAATTCCTAAAAAAATACATGTTAAACCTAAACTTTCTGCTGATGTTGTATTAAAAAAATCATCCAAAGATAATTTCATTAAAACAACCGAACATGTTATAGTTGTGGGTGCTTCAACCGGAGGTACTGATGCAATTAGTTTATTTCTGGAATCTCTTCCGGTTAATTCACCGGGTATTGTTATTGTTCAACATATGCCGGAGCTTTTTACCCGATCATTTGCAGATCGGTTAAATAATTTTTGTAAAATCATGGTTAAAGAAGCCGAAAATAATGATACAGTAATTCGTGGAAGAGCATTAATTGCACCCGGAAACCATCATTTACTATTGAAAAGAAGCGGTACCAGATATTATGTTGAAATAAATAATGGCCCTTTGGTAAATCGTCATAGGCCATCGGTTGATGTTTTGTTTCGATCTGCTGCAAAAAATGCAGGAAAAAATACAATTGATGTAATTATGACAGGAATGGGCGCTGATGGTGCTCAAGGCCTTCTGGAACTACATGAAGCCGGAGCTAAAACTATAGCACAAGATGAGAAATCCTGTGTTGTATTTGGTATGCCAAAAGAGGCAATAAAACTAAATGCTGCTCAAAAGATTCTTCCTATCGATCAGATCTATAAGCATGTTTTAGAAAACTACTAATTATAATTAACTTGCAGATTATCAAACCCGTCTGCTGGACGGGCAGGAAATCCGTGCCACCGCTTGCGGATTTATGGGATTAATAAAATGCTTGTAAATATTAAATAAAAAGGGTATACTATATTGCATTAATATTTAGAATGTCTCCAAATTTTTCTTTTTGAATTTTAAAATACGTTCCATCTGATATAGAAAATATCGTACCTGTATTATCATACATTTTTGCTTTTGCGATTACCTTTCTGTTACTAATTGAAGCAATATTTGCTTCAATTGTAACTAAACTATTTACAGGCAACATTTTTTTATACTTTATACTAAGTTCAATTGAAACTACAGTATAACCAGCAATCCAGGCAGCTATTCCCATTGTTTCATCCAATACTGTTGCAATACTACCTCCATGTGCATAACCAGGGGGGCCCTGGGTAGCTGATCCAAAGTATATTCTGGCATAAACCTTTTTATTATTCTTATTAAGAAAATATTTTACTTTAAGCCTGTCATCAGCTTCACCTCCCGCAACAAAAGATTTTGTTATATCGTAACTTACCGGAATATTAATTTCTTTCCAACCTTCTTCACCAACCAGTTCTGGAGTATTTTGTTTATTTAATTTCATATTGTACTTTTTTTCTGTAATTTATTTATAAACATGGTCAACAGCTACTTTTTAAGGAATTAATTTAAAAATCTTCACGGTCTTCAATTATACTATATTAAAATTATTAGATTTTCTGGCCGAAGAATTGAAAATGGTATTTTATTGCTGATTTCCAGTATTCATAGTTGTGGCCACCAGGACTTGAAATATATATAGCTTTTATTTTCAGTTCGTCACATTTTTTTCGGAATGCATTGTTTATTTCGTAAAAAGGGTCTTCGGTTCCACAGCTAAAAATTATTTCTTTATCTGATGCAGCAATTTTTTCAATATTTCCAATAACAGAGTATTTATTCAATATCTCTTTATCAGGATTTTGTTTTGATAAACCCAAATTGTTATCAATACTATATTTATCAGGGCAAAAACTCAAATCAACAACTCCGCTAATACTACCCGCGCTTCTAAATAATTCGGGTTTTTGCGCAAAAAGATAAAGTGCACCATGTCCACCCATACTTAAACCTGTTATAAATATATTATTACTATCAATATTGTAGTTATCAGAAATAAAGGTCATAAGATTTGAAAAGAAAAAATCAGTAAATTGACTTTCTTTTATTACCGGACTATTAATATACCATGAATCATGTAATCCATCGGGACAAACGATAATAAATCCAAATTCATTGGCATAAGACTGGCAATCCATAATATCATTCCATTGATGATAGTTTCCACTCCAACCATGTAATAAATAAACTACAGGGTAATTACTATTTACATCATTTTTATAATCAACAGGTATAAAAACCCAAATGGTATCTGGTTTTGCAATATATCCTGATTTTAAAATGATTTGATCCTGAGCCGGAGAAATCAGGTAAGTTGAAATGAACAGAAAAAAAATAAATATTACTTTTTTCATTGATGGTTATTTAAGATTGAATTGTAATTTAAAATAATTATTACCATTCGTAATATTAACAAATGTAGTGAATCTGGCAGATCTGGCAAATTAAAACGATAAAATAAAGACTATGAAAATTCAAGAGTATTATTCAGAAAGATATTCATTTAATAAAGATAATAATCTCGATTTTTCCACAGGTTTTGACAAATATGCGTCACATCCGGCTTCAAAACTCATTTTTTCATCATTTTCCATCACGAATGCAGTCAAAGCTATTATAATAATCTCTTTATTATCTTTTTTAATAATTTTGGTTGCTTCTAATCCATCCATTTTTGGCATCTTAATATCCATTAGAATCAGATCAACCTTGTTTTCCTGACATATTTTAACAGCTTTTTTGCCGGTATCTGCATATAAAATATTCGCTTTGGTTTTAGTTAAAAGCATTTTAAAATAAAGGTAATTGCTTTCTTCGTCTTCGGCTATTAAAATAGTTTTATCAGACCAAGTGTAGTTTATACTTTCAATATATTGTTTTTCTTCCGTTTTTTCTTGATTTGTTGTTTTAATATAAGGGATTGTGAAATAGAATATTGAGCCTGTATTGATCTCTGATTCAACCCAAATGTCTCCGCCAAGTAAATCAATTATACTTTTACATATTGCTAATCCTAATCCAGCCCCTCGATATAGTTTATTCTTATCGTCTTCAACTTTTGTAAAACGACTAAAAATTATGTTTTGTTGATCTGGCGATAGGCCAATACCTGTATCTTTTACATAAAACTTCACCAAAGGATTATTGTTATTTATATCTAATTCACAACCAAATTCAATTGAACCTTTTTCGGTAAATTTTATAGCATTATCGATTAAGTTAGAAAGTATTTGTTGTAAGCGGGTTGGATCAGTAAATATTATGGAATCTTCTTTTTTAAGCTTATTGTTTACAATAATGTTAATTTTATTTTTTGATAGTATATCTTTTCTTTCATTAAATATTTTATATAGTAAATTAAAAATTGTATCAATTTTACATTCCCTTTTATCAATTTTAAGCTGCCCCGATTCAGTTTTTGAAAGTTCAATTATATCGTCAATTAATTTTAGCAGCGTATCGCTGTTATGATTTATATAATACGACATTTCATTCTTCTGTTTTACTTGTAAATCAGAGTCGGTTATTAAACTTGAAAAACCAACAATTGCATTCAGGGGAGTTCTAATCTCGTGCGACATATTAGCCAAAAAGGAAGATTTCAACCTGTCAGATTCTTCTGCTCTATCTTTAGCTATTTCTAAATCTTTTGTTCTCTCTTTTACAAGTTTCTCTAAATGATTACGATGTGTTTCTAATTCTTCTTTTTGTACGTTTATTTCTTCAAATTGCTCCTGTATTTTATCTTTTTGTACTTCTATTTCAGTTATACGTCTCCTAACCATTATGCTTAACATTTTTTTACTTTTTTCCAAAGCCCATATACGCCATTTATATAATAATATTAATAAAGAAATGAATAAAATACATGCAAATATCCTGAATAATATTGTTTGCCACCAGGGTGGCCGAATTGTAAAACTGAAAACAGCAGGTTCACTCCAGTAACCATCGGCATTCATAGATTTTACTTTAAAGGTGAAATTTCCCGGTGGCATGTTTGTGTAGTTAACTTCAGTTTTATCGGTTACCGGGTTCCAATCGTTTTCCAATCCTTCAATAATATACTTGTAGTATATTTTTCCTAATGATTTGAAATGAATGCCAATATATTCAAATGATAACTGATTTTGATTGTAAGGTATTGACAAGTTAACGGGTAAATTATACCAATTTGTTAAGCTGTCGAATTTAATTTTAGATATTTTTCTTTCAGTAAAATTGTAATTCGTTTTATTACCGTTACTGAAAGAAACTGAAGAAATGTTCCGATTTATATTTTTATAAAATAAGCTAATGTTTTTTAAATGTGTTTTTGGTGGTATAGTGTCTATAATATCTAAAGAGGGGGTATATTTAGTAAGATGCTTGCCTGTTCCCCACCAAATAAAACCTTTACTGTCTTCGCAAACTGAATTATAAAAACAATCATTGCCTGTAAAACCTTCGGTGGCATTATAGGATTTTATTTTAAAATATTGTTGCAAGGAATCTGCCTTACCCTGATTCATAATAGAGAAGTGAAAATAATTATTCATACTTTGGATTTCGTCAAAAGGCTTTTCGGTATTATTTAACGGACTTAGCCTTGTCAAACCATTTTCAGTACCAAACCAGATATTAAGGTATCTGTCTTCAATAATAGCATTCACGTTATTATTACATAAGCCGTCATCTTCTGTAAAATAAACTAATCTTTTTTTTATATTTCTTATATCAAAACTATTTGTAATGTCAGCCGAAGCACCTTCTGAAGTAATTATTATAACTCC
>DAOWML010000212.1 GCA_030643125.1 Bacteroidales bacterium | reverse complement strand
ATTTGCACAGGTTTGGTGAAAAAAATGGGTGGCAAAATTTGGGTAGAATCCGATCCCGATAGCTATCGGGAGGATAACCTGCCTGCCGATGAGGCAGGAGGTGCTGAGTTTTATTTTACGATACCATATAAAACATCAACACAAACGAAGGTATCAAAATTACAGGAAAATATTTCAGAAGGTGATTTAGCTGACTTTACTATTCTTGTTGTGGAAGACGAAAAAAATAGTGCTATTTATTTAAAGGAGATTTTATCAAATAGAAAAATTAGACAATTGCTTGCTAAAGATGGTAAACAGGCCATAGAAATGTTTAAGAAAAATCCTGATATAGATTTAATTTTAATGGACATTAAATTACCTGTAATGGATGGATATACAGCAACGAAAGAAATAAAAAAGATTAATCCTGATATACCAATAATTGCTCAAACAGCTTATGCAATGTTGGAGGATAAAGAAAAGGCATTAAAAGCAGGTTGCAATGATTATATTGCAAAACCAATTTCTGAAGAAAATTTAATTAGCTTGCTTCAAAAATACTTGAAAAATTGAACACTAAAAATCATTAAAAATTACATCCATATTAATTTATATCAGAGTTAAATTCATCTGCGATTATCTGGGGAAATAAAAAAATCATTTTTTTGTAATAATTTGATTACTTTGTCAACTAATTTGAAAAATTAAAAAGTTGAAAAAGTATGTTTAAATGTTTTTTATCCCATCAGTGGAAAGAAATGACCCGGTCGAACTTTTGGCAAAAGAGCCTGGTAATAAACTTTATTATTGGTTTTCTTTTGTTAATTATGCTTTCGTACCTGGTATTACTGGGTTTATTTATCGATGAAATATTAAAAGATATATATCCCGATGGGGATACGTTTGTTATTTTTAACAGCGTATTGCTTTATTATTTAGGTATTGATCTTTTTGTTCGATTTTTTCTGTACAGCTTACCTGTAATAAACATAGAATCGTATTTGCATTTACCGGTAAAAAAATCAAAAATTATCAACTTCATTCTTTTAAAATCAAGCTTAAATATTTTTAATGTATTGCCTTTACTGGTATTTATTCCATTTGCTTTCAAGGTTATTGTGGTAGATTATTCAGGGAATATTGCACTTTCGTGGATAATAGTAATGTTAATACTTATATTAAATAATAGCTTTTTATTGCATTACTTGAAAAGAAGATTCATTGATAAACCTGCTATTATTGGAATCTTTGCTTTAATTATTGTTGCAACAATGGTTCTCGATAAGTTTGATATTATTGCTTTATCAGATTTGTCATCTCAAATATTTGTTTTCTTATCAAATAATCCGTTTTATATAATTATTCCATTTTTAATATTGATTTTGGTATACGGAATTAATTATTCTTATCTGAAATCACGAATGACTATCGAAGATATTAATGTAAAAAAGCAAAAGAAAATTGATTCTTTGTCCAGAATAAAGTATTTCGATTCATTTGGTGATTTAGGCGAAATGATATTACTGGAGATAAAATTGATTTGGAGAAATAAGCGAAGTCGTTCTATTATTAATATGAGTCCGCTGTTTCTATTATATGGTTTATTGCTTTACCCCAATGAAGATATGCAAGAATTGGGATTTTTAATTTTTGTAGGGATTTTCATGACAGGTGGCATAATGTTTAATTATGGACAGTATATGCTTAGCTGGGAAAGTAATTATTTCGACGGAATAATTGCAAATAATATTGATTTTCAAAAACATTTTCGTGCGAAATATATAATGATTATCTCAACAGTAGTTATTTCTTATATATTAACTATACCATATGTTTATTTTGGTACTAAGGTGTTGATAATTAATACTGCTACATTTCTTTTTAATTTGGGATTTTTATCGTTTTTATTAATGTATTTTTCGAGCAGTAGCCGAAAACGTATGGATATGTCAAAAAGCTCTGCATTCAATTACCAGGGCCTGGGAGCATCAAATTGGATAATGATATTACCTTTCTTTTTATTACCGATATTAATTTGGGTACCGTTTAATTTGCTTGGAATTCCACATTGGGGAATTGGAGCAATAGGATTTATTGGTATTGTAAGTTTAGCTTTTCACAAATCACTAATGAAAATAGTTGTTAAACGTTTTGAGCAGAAAAAACATCTGATTGCTGAGGGTTTTAGAGAATCTTAAAAAAATACTTAAAGTGAACTAAAATTTAAAATTGAAAAATATAATATCATGATTGAAGTTAAAAATTTAGCAAAAGCATATAACGGAACAGTAGTTTTAAACATTCCCGAATTAAAAATTGAAAAAGGAGAAAGCTTTGGTTTAGTGGGGAATAATGGAGCGGGAAAAACTACATTTTTCAGATTAATACTTGATTTAATTAAGGCTAATAAAGGTGAAATATATTCAAAAGGAATTGATGTTAAAAAAACTACCGATTGGAAATCATATACAGGGTCATATATAGATGAAGGTTTTTTAATTGATTTTCTGACTCCTGAAGAATATTTTGATTTTATAGCCAGCGTAAATAATTTATCGAAAGGAGATGTGAAGAAATTTTTAGATCAGTTTGGAGATTTCTTTAATGGAGAAATATTAGGTAAAAAGAAATATATAAGAGAATTATCGCGTGGAAATAAGCAAAAAGTTGGTATTGCTGCATCATTAATTACCGATCCTGAAATTTTAGTTCTCGATGAGCCTTTTGCAAGTCTTGATCCCTCAACGCAAATCAGGTTAAAAAATCTTTTGAAACAATTGCAACAGGAAAAAAACGTTACTATGTTAATTTCGAGCCACGATTTGAATCATGTAACTGAAGTTTGCGAACGAATTGTTATTTTAGATAAAGGAAATATGATACACAATATAAAAACAAGTTCAGATACATTAAAAGAACTCGAAAGTTATTTTGCAGTCTAAAATAATATTGTAATGAGATCAATAATTTTGACATGTTTTTCGCTAATGCTAATATTCCTGGCCTGTGGGCAAACTGATAATAAAAGCCTGATTAATGAAAATGGGAATACTATCTCCGAACGATTTAATCCACCTCAAACTTATAAGAGAGTTAATTCAGAGCCTGGTACTTTTGCTTATTATCTTAGAAATTTACCATTAAAACCTTATGGCTCTAAAGTTAAATATTACAATGGTTTGATTAAACCTAATTTCTGGGTTTATAAAGCTGTTGTTGATATGGATGTAGGCGAAAGAGACCTGCAACAATGTGCAGATGCTGTAATGAGATTGAAAGCAGAGTATCTTTATAAATCAAATCAATACAATAAAATTCATTTTAATTTTACAAATGGTTTTCGTGTTGATTACTCTGAATGGATGAAAGGGAAAAGAATAGTTGTTGAAGGGAATAAAACATATTGGAAACAGCAAGCTTCTCCATCCAATACCTACAATAGTTTTAGAAAATATATGAATATCATTTTTGCCTATGCCGGTACTCTTTCACTTTCTAACGAAATGATTTCAGTTAATCTTAATGATATACAAATTGGCGATGTTTTTATTCATGGTGGCAGTCCCGGACATGCTGTTATTGTGGTTGATATGGCAATTGATTCAAATCAAAATAAAGTATTTTTATTAGCACAAAGTTATATGCCTGCCCAGGATATTCAAATTCTGGCTAATCCAAATGACAGGAAATTAAGTCCATGGTATAACCTGGATTTTGAAGGTGATTTAGAAACCCCCGAATGGATATTTAAAAAATCAGATTTAAAACGATTTAAAGATTAATATATTAATCCGGAACTTGTGAGAGTGCATAAATAGCAAATGATGCCAGCCAATGTCCACCTTCGTAGCTATCACCAACAACATTTGGTAAAGAATAATTAATATGCTCATTGGCTAAAGTGTATAAATGGTTATATTCTTCAAAATCATTTGCTATACCGTAAAGGCACCAGGCTCGACTAAAATTCAATCCATCAAGATGTACTAATTTGCCATCGGTTCTATCTGAAACTATTGCTGTTTCCAGAACAAAATTTTTATCTGATAATTGAGGCAGAAATTCTCCCAGCCAGATTCTGAATTCATTTTTCGATAATACACGACGCATCAGGTCGGCTTCTTCAAAACACGGTGAAAGGAAATCATAACCACTTGGTTCCCATGTGAGCGGGCATTGTTTGTCATTTATATAGAAATCACGAGCTCTACTTTCAATTAATGTTTTTAATTCAGTGCTCTTTGTGGTATTTGCATAATCCCAGGCAAATGAAAGTCCAAAGGCAGTATTAGTATGTTCTCCAACCCTTATCGGATAATATAAACGGGGAAGGAAATCAATATATTTCTGAACAATAAAATCAGTTAATGGCTGTAAGTTTTTTTCCAGCTCCTTAGCCAAAGGATTGTCCCATGTGTTTAATTCTTCGGCAAGTTTTAGAAGCCATGCCCAGCCATAAGTTCTTTCGTATGATTTTTCCGTTGATCTTTTAAAATATTCAAGTTCTGATCGAATATTTTCTGCTGATATATTTTCCTTAAGCTTTTGTTCAATTAAATCGCGTTCATTTAGTTCAGGAAAGGTTTTAAGCAATCTGATTAACATCCAGTGCCCATGAACTGAAGAATGCCAGTCGAAACAACCATGAAAAGCAGGATGTAATTCTTTCGGGGTTCCTAATTCGTTTTCATCAGCAAGTGTTTGT
>DAOWML010000015.1 GCA_030643125.1 Bacteroidales bacterium | reverse complement strand
GAAGTAAAACGTCTTCAAAATAAAGAAGTTAAATTATCGGAAATTTATATTGTTTACTGGGAATATGTTGAGAAAGCAAGAGGATTTGTTCAGAATAGAGGAAATTCGTTGTTTGAACAGGGGTCTGAGGGCAATGCTGTAGCCAGGATATATACAAAATATGGCGCTATGCCAATTGATGTTTATACAGGTTTAATAAACGGCAGAAAATATCATTCGCATGATGCCATGTATAAAGAAATGATGGCTTATTTAAATTCTGTGAAAAAAAATAATGCATGGAATGAAGTTGCAGTTTTAGAAACTATAAAAAACATTATGAATCATCATATTGGCGAACCTCCTGCTGAATTCTCTGTTGATGGTAAAAAGTATACTCCAAAATCTTATTTGAATGACTACATGAAAATTAATCCTGATGATTATGTTGAAATTCTTTCATATAAACAAGAACATTACTGGAAACAAGTTGAATATAAAGTACCGGATAACTGGTGGCATAATAAAGACTATTATAATGTACCTCTGGATGTATATATGGATATAGTTAAAAAAGCAATCAGAGATGGTTATACAATGAGTATTGGTGGTGATGTTTCAGAATCAGGTTTTTCAAGAAAAACACAGGTTGCATTGGTTCCGACTTATGATATTCCTACCGAATATATTGACGAAGATTCTCGCCAATTCCGTTTTTCAAATAAAACTACAACCGATGATCACGGAATGCATTTGGTGGGATATGTAGAAAAAGATGGAAATGACTGGTATTTAATTAAAGATTCAAGCAGTGGCTCAAGAAATAATGATCATGATGTACCTGAATTTGGTTATTATTTTTTCCACGAAGATTATGTTAAGCTTAAAATGATGGGTTTTACCATTCATAAAGATGCCGTGAAAGATATTCTGAAAAAATTTGAATAATTATAACAAATCAGTGGGCATATTCATAATTTGAACTTTACAAAAAAACCACAGATTCACAGATTATATAAAACTGAAAAATATCCTAAAAATTATTTTTCAAATCCATCTTAATGTTTGGTAATTATTATCCATTGAAAATCTGTGAATCTGTGGCAATTATTAGTTAAGGTAACACTGATTAATTTTTAAGTTCTTAAAGGTCTTTAATCATAAACTCATTATTCCAGTATTCCATTTTTCCAGATATTTTAGATTAATTTTTATTTACAACCGGAGAAACTGTCAATATTTCTTTTTAAACTTCTTGTTGATATTATTATCTTTGACATATTATTCAATTGTACATCAGGAAAAATTTAAAACATGCACGAAAAGATATTAATTTTAGATTTTGGATCTCAATATACTCAATTGATTGCCAGAAGAGTACGTGAGCTAAATGTTTATTGTGAAATCCATCCCTTTAATAAAATACCCGAACTTGATTCTGCTTTTAAAGGTGTTATTCTTTCAGGGAGTCCGTTCTCTGTTAGAGATGAAAATGCACCCTTTCCGGATTTATCGAAAATTAAAAAATTATATCCTTTGTTAGGAGTATGTTATGGTGCACAATTTTTAGCACATAATTATGGTGGTAAAGTTTTACCATCAAAACACAGGGAGTATGGTCGTGCACGATTAAACTATATTGATAAAGATAATAAACTGATGAAAGGCCTTGACTTAGATACGCAGGTTTGGATGTCGCACGGCGATAATATTACTGAAGTTCCTGAAAATTATAAGGTAATAACAAGTACAAGCGATGTAAAGTTTGGTGGATTTAAAATATCGGATGAAGAAACTTATGGTATTCAATTTCATCCGGAGGTTTATCATACAACTCAAGGAAAACAATTACTTGAAAATTTTCTTATTAATATTTGTGAATGTAAGCAAGATTGGACTCCATCTGTTTTTGCAGATGATACAATAAAAGAATTAAAAGAAAAATTAGGTAATGATAAGGTTGTTCTTGGATTATCAGGAGGGGTAGATTCTTCTGTCGCAGGTATATTATTACATAAAGCCATTGGTAAAAACCTGACTTGTATTTTTGTAGATAACGGCTTGTTACGGAAAAATGAATTTAAAAAAGTCCTTGAGTCATACAAAGATATGGGACTTAATGTAATTGGTGTAGATGCAAAAGAACAGTTCCTTAGTCAGTTAAAAGGTATTTCTGATCCTGAAGGAAAAAGAAAAGCAATTGGCAGAGTATTTATTGAAGTATTTGATCAGGAAGCACATAAAATTAAGAATGTTAAATGGCTTGCACAGGGAACAATTTATCCCGATGTTATTGAATCTGTATCGGTTAATGGGCCTTCAGCTACTATAAAATCGCATCATAATGTGGGTGGATTACCAGAGGAAATGAACCTGAAAATTGTTGAGCCTTTAAAACTTTTGTTTAAAGATGAGGTTCGCAGAGTAGGAGCATCTATCGGAATAAAAAGTGAATTACTGAAACGACATCCATTCCCAGGTCCTGGGCTTGCAATCAGAATTCTTGGTGATATAACACACGAAAAAGTTAGAATTTTACAGGATGTTGATGATATTTATATTGAAGGGCTTAAAGAATATGATTTGTACGATAAAGTTTGGCAGGCAGGAGTTATATTATTACCTGTTCAATCAGTTGGTGTAATGGGCGATGAGCGAACTTATGAAAATGCAGTTGTATTACGTGCAGTTTCTTCAACCGATGGTATGACAGCTGATTGGTCGCATTTACCCTATGAGTTTTTGGCTGATATTTCAAATAAAATCATAAATAAAGTAAAAGGCATAAACAGGGTGGTTTATGATATTAGCTCTAAGCCTCCTGCAACAATAGAATGGGAGTAAGCACTAAATATAATAAGATAAAAGAAAAAGGGAATCTCCCCCTTTATTTATTGGACACTGTTTTTTCTTTTCTTATATAAAACTATTCCTACTCTATTGATATGTTCTATCAAAGCTTTTTCTTTAATTCTATCAAAAATAACCAGATCAAATTTATATGGTAATAATAAATTGTCAATTTCTAATAATGCATTTATTATATCGTTAAGCTTTAAGTCATATCCTTTTAATGCTATATCAATATCTGAACCATTATTAAAAGTTCCTTTGGCTCTTGATCCAAACAAAATTATTTCAGTAATTCGTTCATTTTTACGTAATATTGATATTATATTGTTTATATCAGGGTCAGTCAGGCCGTATTTTATATTCTTATTCATCAAAAATGGAATTTTATTTCCCGGTACTTTCTTTTTCTAATTTAATTTGCAATTCTTGTAATAGATTAAAATATATATTTCTAATATTTTCAATTATTTCTTCCGCTGTTTCTTCATCATATGTATGGCTTGTTAGATTTCTGCTTTTATGCATTTGCATCCAACCTTTTCCATTTGAAATATAACCATCTTGAAAACTTTGTTCAATTACAGGTTTTGGACCTAATATATTATTGTATCCTTTTTCTTTTAGGAGGTCTTGTAATGTTTTCCAACTTAACTCATATGTATATTCAAAAGCTTTAATTAAACCTTGTTTTTCCATTTCGTTTAATTCAACTTCACCAATAAATCTTTCTAATTGATTAAAAGCTTTATTGAAATTGATAAACCTTTGATGCCAACGTATATCTTTATTATTTTCATTCATAATGCCATTCTCTTTTAATGAAATGTAAATATATGAAATTCAATTTTTATTTTGATAGTGACAATAAATTATTATATTACACACTTGAAAAATTGCTTAATTTCAAATAAAAGCCTTCTTACAAGTTATGGAAAATTTATATATTGAATCAACAGAAATTACTCCTAAAATAGTACTTGATGTTAAAAATCAAAAATTTGAACTGACTGGGATTTCTCGCCCCGAAGATGTTATTGCTTTTTATGAATCTATAATATATAGAGTAGAGAATTACGTAAAAAAAGTCCTTGAGGATGAAAGTGATTTATCAAATTTTAACTTTAGTTTAAAGTTTGATTTAGCTTACATGAATTCAGCATCATCAAAATATATATTACATTTACTGGATCATTTTAAACAATTATTTAATAAAGGAGCAAACATAAAGATTGATTGGTATTATGATGATATTGATGATCAGATATTTGAAGATGGCGAAGACCTGTCAGATGTTATTAAAGTCCCGTTTAATTTAATCCCAAGAAAATAATCCCGGATTAAAATTTGTTATATAATTACGAATCAAATTAAAGTATTATGCTTAGGCTAAAATTTCCCGGATATATATTTATATTATTACTGTTTTTATTACCTGCTAAATTATTTTCACAATATCTTACCGAAGATATTTTTAAATTTAGCAGAGCCCTGGGTTATATATCCACTTATTATGTCGATTCAGTTGATTCAAAACAAATTGTTGAGGACGCTATTGTTGATATTTTAAAAGATTTAGACCCTCATTCGGTTTATATTCCTGCCGATGAAGTAAAAGAGATGAATGAACCTCTCGAAGGAAATTTTGAAGGTATAGGAATCCAATTTAATATTTTAAATGATACTCTTTATGTAATATCTCCAATATCAGGAGGTCCATCCGAAAAAGTAGGTTTAAGGGCGGGAGACAGGATTGTTGAAATTGATGGCGAGAATGTTGCTATTATTAAGATTTCGACCAAAGGAGTTCGTGATAGATTATTAGGTGAAAAAGGAACCAAAGTAAATGTTGGAATTAAAAGAAAAGGTGAAAAAGAGATTTTGAATTTCACAATAATTCGTGATAAAATACCAATCTATAGTGTTGATGCAGCATATTTAATTAATAATGAGATTGCTTATATAAAAATAAATCGCTTTGCGATGACAACCCTTAATGAATTTACTGAAAAATTAAATTTCTTAAAGGAGCAAGGTGCAAAATCAATTATACTGGACTTACGAAACAATGGAGGCGGATATTTAGATAAAGCCATTGATCTTGCCGATCAATTTTTAGAGAGAGGTCAATTAATTGTTTATACGAAAGGCTTACAGGTGCCCAGAACAGAAAGCAAAGCTACAGGAACCGGACCATGTAAAGATGGTAAAGTTATAGTATTAATAGATGAAGGTTCAGCGTCTGCAAGCGAGATTGTTTCCGGTGCAATTCAGGACTGGGACAGAGGCATAATTGTTGGCCGAAGATCATTTGGTAAGGGTTTAGTACAAAAGCCAATGTTCTTACCAGATGGTTCAATGATAAGGTTAACAGTTGCAAGATATTATACTCCCACAGGCAGATTGATTCAAAAGCCTTATGAAGATGGAAAAGAAGAATATGAGAAAGAATTATTTAATCGTTATGAACATGGCGAGTTTTTAAATAAGGATAGCATAAACTTGCCTGATTCATTAAAATATCAAACTTTAAAGAATAATAGAACTGTTTATGGCGGTGGTGGTATTATGCCCGATATATTTGTTCCTTTAGATACAACATCTGTTACAGGATTTTATAGTAAAATGATACGACAAGGCGTGCTTAATTCTTTTATACTGGAGTATATTGATAAAAACAGGAAAAAGCTAAAATCCGGATATCCCGATTTTAATACCTACAATGATCGCTTTATAGTTACCGATAAGATATTAAATGATCTTTTTGCATACGGAAAAGAAAACGATATTGAAACTACTGATGAAGAATTTGAAAAATCCAAAGATGATTTTAAATTAATTGTTAAAGCTTTAATAGCACGTGATCTGTGGGATATGAGTGAGTATTTTCAAATTATGAATGTTCGTGATAAAGGATTTAACAAGGCAATTGAAATTATGTTAAACTGGGATTACTACGAAAAACAAGTCTTAAATACCCTATAAAATCCGGATTTTTATAATTATTAAAATATCTTTAAAATGCTGCAACAGGTTTTGCTTTGGATAAGTAATAATTATATTGAGTTACTGGGCTTAATTTTCGGCTTATTATATATTCTTCTTTCCATAAAGCAAAATATTTGGTGTTGGCCTGTTGGTTTTATTACTTCTGCATTATATATATATGTTTTTTTTGTTACCAAGTTTTACGCTGATATGGGCTTACAGGTATATTATCTCATAGTGAGTGTGTATGGCTGGTCTTACTGGATGTTTGGTGCAAAAAGTAAAAAACAGGATAATCTTAAAATAACTAAAACTAATGTTAAACTGGGAATATATTTGTTTTTAGCTACTATAGTTTTATTTGTTATTATATCGTATGTTTTAGTGAATTATACCGATTCAGAAATTCCTTACTGGGATGCATTTACGACTGCAGCCAGTTTTGTTGCAACATGGATGTTAGCCAGGAAAATTATTGAACACTGGATTATCTGGATTATTGTTGATTCTGTATCCTTGGGATTGTATATTTATAAAGGATTATATCTAACTGTAATATTATTTGCCGTTTATACTGTACTCGCAATTTTAGGTTATATCGAATGGAAAAAGGAGTTAAAAAACAAATTAAACGTATAGTGTTAATTGGTGCTGAATCTACCGGAAAAACAGAATTGTCTGAGTTCTTGTCTGGTAAGTATAATACAGTGTCGGTTCCGGAATATGCTCGTGAATACATTGAAAATCTTAAAAGGCCATATATTTATGATGATGTTGAACACATTGCAAATAAACAAATTGAGTTGGAAAATGAATATTATCAAAAGGCAGATAAGATTCTATTTTATGATACATATTTGATAATTACTAAAATATGGTTTAAATTGGTTTTCAATAAAGTTCCTGATTGGATTAATAAAAAAATTAAAAATAGTAATATCGATTTATTTTTATTATGTAATAATGATATACCATGGATTCCTGATTTCGTTAGAGAAAATGGTGGCGAGATGAGAGAAGAATTATTTGAAATATATAAAGAAGAATTGAATAAACTTGGATTTAATTATAAAATAGTGAAAGGCAAAGGTGATGATCGCTTCACTAATGCCTTTAAGCATGTAAATGAGTTTTTAAATCAAAAATAAAATATAATTAAAAGTGGTAAGTAAGAATAACAGTTTCCAGATGGTTGCCAAAACCTTTCGTGGTTTAGAAGATGTTCTTTTTAATGAGTTGAAACAATTAGGTGCGTCTGATTTGAAAAAAGGAAACCGAATGGTCGAGTTTACAGGCGATAAGGATTTAATGTACAGGGCAAATTTTCATTTAAGAACAGCACTAAGAGTATTGAAACCTATTACAGAATTGAAGGTGACGGATGATAATGAACTGTATAATAAAATTCAAACAATAGATTGGAGTATACATTTTGATTTAAAAAATACTTTTGCTGTAGATAGTGTTGTTTACTCTGAACATTTTTCTCATTCAAAATATGTGGCATTAAGAGTAAAAGATGCAATTGTTGATCAGTTTCGCGAAAAATTTCAAAAACGACCTTATGTAGATGTTGAGAACCCTGATGTTAGAATTAACATTCACATTTCTAACGATTTGTGCACTGTCTCTCTGGATAGCTCCGGTGATTCATTGCATAAAAGAGGATATAGAATAAAGACCAATAAAGCTCCACTGAATGAAGTGCTCGCAGCAGGAATGATTCTTTTGTCAGGATGGAATAAGACAGATGTTTTTGTTGATCCAATGTGTGGTTCAGGTACATTAATTATAGAAGCCACAATGATTGCAAATAATATCCCTCCTGGCATTTATAGAAAAAAGTTCGGTTTTGAAACATGGAAAGATTTTGATAATGATTTATTGGAAAAAATTTACGAAGAAGATAGCCCTGAAGTTGAGCCAGATATTAAGATTGTTGGTTCTGATATATCTGAAATAGCGATAAGAATAGCCAAAGAGAATATTTCAAATGCAGGGCTTAAAAGAAAAATTGATCTTCATATAAATCCTGTTGAAAATTATATTCCTCCTAAAACAGAAAGAGGAATTATAATTACAAATCCACCATACGGAGAGCGAATTAAAATAAATGAAATTAATAGTTTTTATAAAGTTTTAGGTGATCTGTTTAAAAATAGATATAAAGGATATGAGGTATGGTTGTTAAGTAGCAATTTTGAAGCAATAAAACATATCGGTTTACGTCCATCTAAAAAACTAATACTATTTAATGGCCCTTTAGAATGTAAATTTCTGAATTATTCAATTTATGAAGGAAGTAAAAAGAGTAAATATAATTAGGACGTACTTATGTTAATATAAGAAAAAGCACCATTCATTGGGTTTTTTGATACGATTAAAAAAAAAATTTTGATTCAAGTGTTTACTTGCTTATTTTTAGTAAGAAAATAAAAGTGCAAATTATTAATTTATCTGTTCAAGTTGGCAATTTATGTTGGTTGAATTATTAAATTGAACCAATTTTTAATATATTTGTTTTAAGTTGAAAAAAGTTTTAAATTTATACAACTTGATAAAAAATAAACTATAAAGCCTTTATGAGCTTTAATATTGACGAGCGTTATTCAAAAATGAATCAGGGGGAAGTACTTCTTGCTTATAAAGGAAGTATAACTGCTGAACTTATAACTAATGTGCTTGGAGTTGTGGAATCAAAACTCGATCATGTTATTGATAGATCTATTACAAAAAAGAAAATTTATAATATACTTGTAGAGAGCTTACAAAATCTATATCACCATGTTGATGATTTACCTTATATGGTAAATGAGAGTATGGATATTCATTTTGGAATTTTTGTTATATCTAAAATGGATGAATCATACGTTATTAGAACTGGAAATTTTATTAGAAACGATAAGATTAAAAAATTGACAGAACGTTTAGATAAGATAAAATCTTTAACCAGGGATGAATTAAAAGAATTGTATAAATTTGTATTAAATAATCAGAAGTTTTCGGATAAAGGTGGCGGAGGTCTTGGTTTAATAGATATTGCAAGAAGAACCGGAGGTGGGGTTGATTATGAATTTGATAATTATGACAATGATTATTCTTTTTTTAGTTTCAAAATTACCATAGAAAATTAATATTAAAAACTTTAAATAAAACAACAATATGGAATCAATTGCATTAGAAGGAACACCTAAAACTCCAACCGTAAATATGGATGGTGCAACAGGAATAGTTGAAATAAAGGGTAGATCAATACCTGAAAATTCAATAGAATTTTACCGTCCATTGGTAGAATGGTTAGAGGAATATTCTAAAGAACCTCAACAAATAACCACTGTCAATATTCAGTTAGAATATTTTAATACCAGTTCGTCAAAATGTATTTTGGATGTTTTTAAGAAATTAGAAGCTATTAAAAAAGCTCGTAATGAAGTTATTATAAACTGGTATTATGAAGAAGACGATGAAGATATGCTTGAAGCAGGTGAAGATTATGAATCGATTATTCGTATTCCTTTTAAAATGATTGAAGTAGTTGATTAACAGTAATCCATGCATTTGATTAGAATATTCAAGCCATAGATTAATCTTTAGCTTTTATTACATAAAATTATACCCATCAGTTATTGATGGGTATTTTATTTTAGTTAGGTTTGAATTTTAGTTGTTCGAAGTAGTCAAGAGCTTTCCTTAACAACCTGTATCTTAGAACAAAATAAAGCATAATTGTCATTGCCCAGATAACAATAATATTAACCCAAAAAGTATTGTAATACTTGCCCAGGAATTGCTTACGAGGTGCATAAAAATGTGCTTTTATCAATTTATTTTGAGGATCGAGAAAAACAGGATCAATTTTCTGAAAAAGTTCACCTTTAAATTCAATAATTCTATTAATTTCATTTGAATTCCTTAATAACTCAGAGAGACTCTCATTATAATATTGTCGTTTTAAATTCATAAAATTTTCACGATTTTCTGGTGTTTTTTGAAGATCCGAAATTAACACATCTTTAAGCCCGTTGGCTTTATTGTAAAGTTTAATGTAATATTTATTTAAAATATCAAAATAATTTTTCAATGCTTGTATGGTCTCTATATCTATTTTATCATGATAAAGCTTATTGTAATACTTAAATTTAACAATTCGGCCAGATTCTGAATTCAGTTCTTTTTTTATTTCAGTTCTTAAAAGTTTAAGATTATGGTTAAGTTCATCTGATTTCTCTTTATTTTCAAAATTCCGTTCAATAAATGCGATTTTATTTTTTAATGTTCTAATCCAATAGTTTTTCTTGAAATCTGAAATACTCATTGCCTTATCATATTTGTATAACTGCTTTTCATATTTATTTTCCTTATACTGATATACAGCCAATGCCTCATAAGCCCAGCGGGCAGTTATTACTTCACCATAAAACGGGATATCTCTCGGATTAGAAATACTTGGATTTAGTTTTTCAAATTTTACAAGAATACCACTAAGAATCAATTGAGGAATTACTAAGAATGGAATTAAAATATATATCGTAATAACTGTTTTAAAGCTATCGGAGATTATCAAACCCATAATATTTGCTGCACTCCATGTACTGAAAAGTACCAGCCAATATTCAAAATACATTCCTCTTATTTCCATTATTGAATTACCAATAACAACAAATAAAAATGATTGTATTGCTGCAAGTGTAAATTGTACTGCAATTTTCGAAAATAAATAGCTTGACCAGCTTAAGTTCAGAAATTTTTCCCTCTTAAGAATTTTTCTGTCTTTTATGATTTCCTCGGCACTAACAGTTAATCCTATAAATAATCCAACAATTACCGACATGAAAATATATACAGGTAAATTGCTATTCTCACTAAGTGAATATCCAATTTTGTTTCCTACGTTATAATATTTAATAATATAAGCGAGCAAAAATGCCAATAAGGGTGCCTCAAGAAAATTGATGATTAGGTATTGTGTATTAGCAAGTTTTGATAAAATATCTCTTTTTACAAAAACAAGAAATTGTTTAAACTTATTCGGTGTTTTGAATGAAATTTCAGGTAAAGTTTGATCTGGTGAAGGAGGTTTTGAATTTTCATCAACTTCTTCTTCGTCTTTGTGGGTATCAAAATTTTCTCTCCACTCAAGAGGAGATATTTTCCTGTCATTTGTGAAATTTCCATATTCATCAAGCACCTCTGTTTCAATAATATTGAAAATTTGTTCCGAATTTACATTACCACAACAATGACATTCACTTTCACTCCAATTAGCATGTTGCATACTTGATTTAAAATATATAATAGAATCAATTGGATCACCATTATAAATTAAATATCCTCCAACATCGAGGATTATAAGTTTATCAAACATTTTAAAAATATCTGATGATGGCTGGTGAATTACAACAATTACTAATTTCCCTTTTAAAGTTAATTCTTTAAGTAAATCTAAAATATTTTCTGAATCGCGCGATGATAAACCAGATGTAGGTTCATCGAGGAATAAAACGGCAGGTTCACGTATTAATTCTAATGCAATATTTAATCTTTTTCTTTGTCCACCACTTATTTTCTTATTTAATGGACTACCAACTTGTATATCTCGAATTTCAAAAAGTCCAAGGTTTTCTAAAACCTCAAGAACGGTTTTTTGTAATTCTTTTTCAGTATAATTATCAAAGCAGAGTTTTGCATTATAGTATAGATTTTGATATACCGTAAGTTCTTCAATAAGAAGATCATCTTGAGAAACATGACCGATTAAACCTGCTATTTTATCTTTTTCGGTATGTATATTGATTCCGTTTATAAAAACGCCTCCGGAAGTAGGAGCAGAACTCCCATTTAAAACATTGAGTAAAGTAGATTTTCCTGCACCACTAGCTCCCATAATTCCTATAAGTTTGCTAGATTCTTCCGTAAAGCTCATAGTCTGTAGACCTATAGCTCCGGATTTAAACTTGTACCCAATTTCCCTTATATCAAATATAATTTTTGATTTTATTCTATCAACATTATATTGACTAATAATATCGCCGTAATAAATAGATTTTATTTTTGGATTTCTGATCGAAGCGCCGTTATTTAAAACATGTACTTTCTCTTGCTCAAGCAACTGCCCGTTTAAATATAGTTCACTTTTGCCTATGTATTTTATATAATACATATTTGCTGATGCTACTTCAAGAACTCTAAACTGTCCTTCCAGCGAAGAGTTTGTCATGTGGTATATATTCTCATGCTCAAAGCTTTCGTTATTATCAATTATTAAAAGCTTTTTAGTATCAGGAAGTTTATCTTTGCCAAAAAACACAAAATCCTCAATCTCTTTGTACTCACCTTGTTCAATAAAAAAACTGTCGGCAACTGTGGTAACAAATTCCATTTCTTGTTCAGTAATTGCGCCACCTGATTTTACAAATTCAAGAAGCTGTACAAGTACAACATTTTTTTGTCTCTGAGTTAGTTCTTCGTTTATTTGGGTGCAAATTTTAAGCACTCTAACAGAACTTGAAGAGAATCGCTTTTTGCGTTTGCTCTTTTCGCTAAGTTTTTCCTGGTGTACAGAATAATAATCTGTAAAAACTTTTAAATAAATTTTTACAGTTTCCTGATTTAATTGCCTTTTTAAAAATGATTCAACAATTGACTTTCGGTCTTTTGCATCGCTGGTAGGATGTGCTATAATCGCAAAAAGTTGCATTAAAGCTTTTAGAATTTGCTCACTCATATGCTTCTATTTATAACTAACGAGAATGTTGATATACACGAAAATACGATTATTTTTCTTTAAAACCAATTAACAACATTACTTCATCTTTTAAAAGAGTTTCAGTATCAAACTCAAGCTCAATAATGCAATCAATGGTTGATGTAAATGTGAAATCCCAGAAAGGAGTGTAATCGTAATGTTTATTACAAAATAATAGGTTCTTTTCAGTATCAAATACTGATAATATTAAAGGATGATTTTCTATATCGCTACAAGAAATGATGCGATACTGGCTCCCTCCATAAAAAGTAGTATAAAATTTGGCTCTGTTATTTTCATCTAACCTGGCTATATATTCTTGTCCATCCGATACAAATCCTGATGTAAGAAAATCGGTGCAATTTTTTACAGAATTGTCTTGAGCTATTATATTATTCGTGTATAAACTAATAATGAAAAGTACCAGGTATTTTGCGAATGTAGATTTCATAAAAAATCAAATTAGTAAATGATTTTATTCCTGACAGATGAAATTTTATTAGCGATAGTCTTTAAATGATATTCTGATATTATAACATTCGATGTACTATTCACCAATGTATGTTTTTTCTCGGGATTAATTTCTGGTTTTTCGTATGTGTAACTATAAATTATTCCGTCAAATTCATAGGCAAGATCAACTAAATCATCAATTAACAAAGAAAAATCTTTCGAATTATAATAATATGGAGATAAAATTTCAATTAAATTATCTAAGGGATGTTTTTGCTCTCCCAAACGATTTATTATCTGCTTGTTTTTACTTTCAACTGCGGCATGCGATAGTATATATAAACTCTCAATCCAACCGCCGGTAATAATTAGCACACCAATATCTTTTCGGTTATTTGTTTTTAAATAGGAGTCGAATTGTCTGTAAGTTTCGGTTAAATAAAATAATAAAGAATCCTGATTATCAATGTTTTTTTCAATTTTATCTATAATGTCAATTTGTATGGCATTATGAATTCCAAGCTCTTGACTCAATTTTTTTATAACAGTAAAATAGGAAATTACATCCGGAATCTGATCATAAATATTTAAATACCCTAAGTCTGTGCCATAAATTCCTACATTTATTGCTTGTTTGAAATTTGTAGTATAATTTGAAACATTATCCGGAGGATTTAATAACGACTTTGTAAATGCTATGTCACTGTTTTTTATAGAATAGGTTGCCTGATATGGTGAAGGTAACGTAAACAGTGTATTATTAATTTTAAGTAAAACAGTAGATGTGTCAATTTCTCTTAACGGAATTCTTTCCTCATTTTCCTGTTTATCTGAAGATGGTTTACAGGATATAATTAAGATACTTGCTAGTATAAATATAAAAAGTTGTTGGATTTTTACTAATTTACTCAACATAAAATAATTATGTTATGTGCTTGTAATGCTAATTAATATTAAGATTAACCAAGTACCAAATATACAAAGATTAATGTATTGCATTTAATGATTAACTATATATTTTGTTCAATATTCACTTTTATTTGATAAAGCATTCAATTATCATGACTATATATATATTTATTGATTTAAACTTTCGATAAAATAAGCGTTCTATAATTAATTGCTGTTTAATAATTAAAATTTGATTTAATTTTGTTAGCAATTTTGAATTTGTGATAATGTTGAAAACTTCAATAACATATAAAGAAATCTGGAAAATAGCTTATCCAATTATACTTGGTAGCATTGTGCAAAATATTATTAGTGTTACCGATACTGCTTTTTTAGGTAGAGTAGGGGAAGTTGAGCTTGGCGCTGCAGCTATTGGAGGTGTTTTTTATCTTACTTTAATAATGCTCGGGTTTGGCTTTTCTGTAGGTACCCAAATTATTGTTGCACGAAGATATGGTGAAAATAAACACAATGAAATAGGTATTTTAATTGAGCATTCTCATTACTTCCTGATTTTACTTGCTATAATATTAGTTGTTGCAATGAGAAGTGCAATGCCATTTATTTTTGATAAAGTTCTGGAGTCGGAACAAGTTAAAGTTGCCACACAGGAATATTTGAATTATAGAATACTTGGATTACTATTTGCCTGTATAAACTTTGGATTTAGAGCATTTTATATTGGAATAGCCAGAACGAAAGTAATAACCTGGACAACAATTTTTATGGCATTTACCAATGTGTTTTTTGATTATGCTTTGATTTTTGGAAATTTTGGATTTGCCAAATACGGAATTGCAGGCGCTGCTATTGCATCGGTTATTGCTGAAATAGCAGCATGTATTTTCTTTATTTTCTATACTATAAAATTTATTGATACAAAGTATTTTGGATTATTCAAGTTCGAAAAATTCAACTTTACACTTTTAAAACGAATATTAATTGTTGCATTGCCAATGATGATGCAAAACTTTATTTCATTCATAGGATGGTTTTTCTTCTTTTTGTTTGTAGAGAAAATGGGAGAGCATTCGCTTGCTATTTCGAATGTTATCAGAAGCATTTATGTTGTCATGCTGATTCCGATTTGGGGATTTACTTCGGCAACAAATACTTTGGTGAGTTTTCTTATTGGACGCGAAAGAACCCGTGAAGTTATTCCTGTTGTTATTAAGATTTTAAAGCTTTGTATTATTGGTGTAACAGGATTGGTTTTAATAAACCTCACTATTCCTGAAAAAGTTTTGTCAATATATACTAATAATATAGTACTTATTAAAGATGCGTTACCCTCACTTTACGTAGTTAGTGTAGCAGCTATATTTTTAACAATCGGTTTTGCTCTTTTTAGTGGTGTTTCAGGTACCGGTATGACAAAGATTTCATTCACAATTGAAACTATTGTTATTGCTCTTTATATTTTAATAACATATTTACTTGTAAATCTTGAAAATTCGAGAGTTGAATGGGTTTGGTGTGTGGAAATAACCTACGGCCTGATAATTGGTCTTCTATCCTTTCTATATTTAAAGTTCGGGAACTGGCAGAATAAAAATATTTAAATGGTTTAGTTGAAATATTAATCCAAGTAAATTATTTATAAAAAAGCCCCTCTGTAATTATGTTTAGAGGGGCAATTATTTTTGATTTATAATTTATTTAGCAGTTTTCATCTATTTCTCCATCGCAATCATTATCTTTTCCGTCACACACTTCATCTGCATTTGGATTCATTCCCGGATCGCTATCATCACAATCACCTGCATTG
>DAOWML010000216.1 GCA_030643125.1 Bacteroidales bacterium | reverse complement strand
CTGTAAATAATTATTATATCAAACTGAGATTTATACTAAAACCTCTTATTTTGTGCTAATTTTTTCAATAAAATTTAAACGCTGCAAAAGTGTGGGATGAGAATAATTAAAAAACACATACAAAGGATGTGGAGTTAAGTTGGACAGATTATTTACTGAAAGATTTTTTAATGCATTCTGTAAATAAATACCTTTATAATTCTCTGATGCAAATTGATCTGCCACATATTCATTCTTGCGAGAAATAATATTCATAAATAATCCGATTATTGTGGAAATTGGGCTATATAAAAATCCAAAAGTTATTAAGCCCAAATGAAAACTAGGTATGTCGGACCCTAATGCTTTTGATAATTCAGGATTTCCAACAAATAGCGATAAAATAAACAAAGTAAGCCCGGTTTGTACAATTGATGTAAAAACAGAAATTAAGGTATGTTTTTTCTTATAATGGCCTATCTCATGAGCAAGTACAGCAACAATCTCTTCTTTGCTTAATTTCTCAATTAATGTATCAAATAAAACTATTTTCTTTTTTTTACCTAATCCACTGAAATATGCATTTGCTTTAGTACTACGCTTAGAACCATCTATTACAAAAATATTATCTAACCTAAAATCAGCATTTAAGCAAAATGAAGTTATCTCATCTTTAAGTTCTCCATCCTCAAGAGGTTTTAATTTATTAAATAAAGGAACAATCAGAGAAGTGTAAAACATGGTCATGAACAACATAAAAATACTTACAGCTATCCATGCATATATCCAAAAATAATTCCCAACGGTATTATAAAACCAAATAATTAAAGCAAGTAAGCCACCTCCAATAACAGCAGCAATTATCCACCCTTTTATTTTATCAAGCACAAATGTTTTTGATGTTGTTTTATTAAAACCAAAACGCTCCTCAATTACGAAAGTATCATAAATATTAAATGGAATATGTAAAATATCTGATGCAAACATGATAATTCCAAAGAATATAATAGCTATAAGAATAGAATTTGATGTATAAGATCGTGCAATATTATCGATAAATGTAAATCCCGAAAAATAGAGGAATACCAGTATTAACAGTAAGCTAAAACTGCTTGTCAGAATGGAGAATTTATGATTTGCTTTATCGTAATCCTGCGATTTTTTATACTTTTCTTCATCGTAGATTCCTTTTAATTCATCAGGAAGTACAGAACTTCTTCTGGTAGCATTTAAATAATCAAGAAACTGATCAAGTAGATAATCGAAAATTAAAATTCCGATTATAAAATAAAAGATGATTTGATGCATATCTGTTATTAATTTTGAAATAAGATTCCAAAATTAATAAAAAGCATCAATTTTACTAGATTTACCAGCATTAATAAATCTGTTGTTGAAGTTTTTCCAGGTCTTTTTGCCGACTTTTTAGCAAAGAAATGTAGTATCGGGTTCTTGATTTATTTTTAATGTTATTTGATTTCTCTGCCCAGGCTATAGCTAACTCAATTTTACCTGTCATTTCGCTTGCAACAGCCATATTATAACATGCTCTGCTTGTAATTTCCTTATCAATACTATTTGTGTATTTCTTCCATATTTTAGAAGCTTCCTCCCAATTATTATTTTTTACAAATCGAGTTGCCGTTTCAAAATCTTTATTTCCTAAATGAAAATAATACCTGGTTTCTGATTGCCATCCGGGAAATATTCTATTGGCATAATCTGCTGCTGCAAAATAACTTGTTTCTCGTATTGATCTTTCAACACTTGGCATTTTTCTTTTTACCTCAGCTTTTGAATAACTGCTAGCATCCCAAAATAATGTATCATTATAATGATACTGATCCAATCTCTTTTTTTCTATTAAGTCAAAAACACTCCAGTAAATATTAACTGCCAACTCGCGATATTTATAATACTCGGTTGGAACATAGTAGTATTCTGCAAATGATTCACTCACCATTGAAAGATTTAAAGAATCTAAAACTATAAATATGTCGGCATTATTAATACCAGATATCTTATCCAAATATTGCCACGAAACAGTATCTGATTTATATAATTTATCCTTATCGGGATATCCTTTAAGATATAAAAAGTTTGTCGAATCAATACCGGCAGAGGATTGAATAGCGTCCATAAAACCCAGGCTCATTTCTTCTGTTATAATTTTATAAAGTAATGTATCCGTATTATCATCATGATTAATATCAGTTGCCAGGTTTATAAAAACAATTTTATTAAAATTACCGGGAAACTCAATATCAGCAGGAACTATAGTCTCAATTTGAATCGAAGTAAGAGGCTGACAACTCTGAAAAAAAATAATTAAGATAGCAGATATCAAAATAAGCCAACGATATTTCATCTTTTAATAATATTTATATATTTATGATAACTCCAAATAAATAAAAATATTTTATCTACAAAAATGATACCATTCGAAAACAATAAAGGTACCTATTTTTGTTAATAAGTACCTTCAATAATATCAGATATTTACCAAACTAGGTTTGCATTCCACCACATACATTTATAACCTGTCCGCTAACATAAGTTGATAAATCAGATGCTAAAAACAATGTTGTATTCGCAACATCTTCGGGAGTACCTCCACGGCGTAATGGAATTTGTTGTTCCCATGTTTTTCGTACATCTTCAGGCAATTTAGCTGTCATCTCGGTAATAATAAAACCGGGGGCAATAGCATTACTTCGAATATTCCTTGATCCTAGTTCCTTTGCAATAGATTTTGTAAAACCAATAATACCTGCTTTTGAGGCCGAATAATTTGCTTGTCCGGCATTACCGCTAACACCAACAACGGAGCTCATGTTAATAATTGATCCTGACTTTTGTTTCAGCATGTACTTTTGAGCAGCTTTAGTAAAATTAAACACCGACTTAAGATTAACAGATATTACAGCATCCCATTGTTGTTCTGTCATTCTCATTAATAAGGTATCTTGTGTAATACCTGCATTATTAACTAAAACATCAATACTACCAAATTCTTTTTGAATTTCATCAACAAGATTTTGAGTTTCTTCGTATTTACTTGCATCAGATGCATATCCTTTTGCTTTAACTCCCAAATCCTGAAGCTGCTTTTCCACTTCTTTTGCTGCATCGTTATATTCTAAATCAGTAAATGCAATATTTGCACCATGTTCGGCCAGTTTAAGAGCAATGGTTTTTCCTATTCCCCTAGCAGCACCGGTAATAATAGCAGTTTTTCCTTCTAATAATTTCATAAGTTTATAGTTTGATTATATTATTTACACTTTTTACTTTTCACTAATTTATACAGAACAAAAATAATGATTATAAGTTTATTTATGCAATAAAAAAATATTAACAAACTTAACTTATTGATACTAATTTTGAAAATAATGTCACATTTGCATCTTGAATTTTCCAAGTCGCCGATTGTAATTGAAAAGTTTTAAAAATGATTTTTTTTTCATACATTGTGAGCTTGAAATAACGATTTTATTTAACATTATTTAAAAGATTAAATGCCTAAACATCAAAATATTCCGCCCAATGAAAATTAAGATGAACCTGAAAACTAAGATGCTAGTTTATATTTTATCTACAGCATCAATTATATATGTGCTTGCATTAGGTTATGTAGGTTTAAAATTAAACAACATTGCCTTTGATAATGCCAAAGAACTTACAAATACATATGCAAGAGAATATGCAAATTATACAACAGCGGATTTAAGTGTTGATATGAATATGACCCGGGCGTTAGCCCAGATCTCAATGGGATATAAAAACCTCCCTCCTGATCAAATGAAGGATATTTTGAAAGAAATGCTTGAACATTTAATTAATGAAAATCCCAACTTTCTTTCAACATGGTACAGCTGGGAACTAAGTGCTATATGGCCTGACTGGAAAAAACCTCATGGCCGTCAACGATTGACCTATTACAGAATGGACGGGCAGATAAGGTATAAAGAAGAAATTATAGATACTGTCCCAGGATTTACAAAAGGTGCATATTACGATATACTTGAAAAACAGGTAGAATATGTTATGGACCCTTATTATTTTACATTTCAGGAAGGTGAAGATGAAGTATTAGAAACAAGTGTAGCAGTTCCAATTATTATTGATGGTGTTACTGTTGGTATAGCAGGCCTCGACCTGTTATTGCAGCGTTTTCAGGATATTATTGTAAATATTCATCCTGTAAAAGATAGTTATGCCTTTTTAATGTCTCATAACGGCCAGTTTGTTGCACATTATAATGAAGAGCTAGTTGGCCTGTTGGTACAAGATTTAGAAGTAGAAGAAACAGACATATTACAAAAAATACAAAATGGAGAAGAATTTTTAAATACAAAAAAAGGAGATGATGGAATCGACTACTGGGTTTCGTACGCCCCGGTTTATATAGGCAACTCCCCTACACCATGGTCATTCGGCATTGCTGTACCAATTGATGTAATAATGGCAGAAGAGAAAGCCACTTTAAGAAAGTCGATTTTGGCTGGATTTATCGGACTTTTTTTAACAGCATTAATTATCTGGATTATTGCTCACAGTATATCACGACCAGTTATAAAGACAACAGCTATACTAGGCGATTTAGCAAAAGGAGATATTGACAAATCTAAAAAAATAAAAATTAAAACGAAAGATGAG
>DAOWML010000285.1 GCA_030643125.1 Bacteroidales bacterium | reverse complement strand
TGCTGGTTTCAAAACTTCTAAGTTTTCTTATTACTCTGAAAATACCTTCAGCTTCGTTAATTGCAGCTTTTAATAATTTAGAATCGTTAGGTAATACAGATATCCTAAAATTCATATTAGGTCTGGAAAAATATTGACGGACACTGGTTATAGGTAATATGCATATCTTATCGCCAGCCGATCCAAAACTTGAACCTTTTTCCAGTAGTACTCCAATCACTTTATATTTTCCATTTCCTATGCTGATAACCTTATCCAAAGCCTCTTCACCTTCAGCAAAAATATCATTGGCTAAGCTCAAGCCTATTATAACAACATGAGCATTTGACGATATTTCATTTATAGAAAAATTTCTTCCTTCTTTTATTTCGTAGCCGGAAGTAATTAAATAATTTTCGTCGGATCCTATAACGGATATATTGGGATTTGTTTTTTCAGATTTGTATTTTACTGTAGCTATTTGTGATGCAAAAGTTGATATGGAAACTAACGCAGGAAATTTAAATTCTTTCTTAAAATTCATAGCATCCCGGTATTCAATACTTTTATATCTTTCTACTCGTCCTCCAACACGAACATGGTTGTCCCTATTTACTATTGAAAAGGTATTAGCACCCATATTTCTAAACTGATTACTTATTGTACCTTTTATTGAATCAATTGCAGTTAATATACCTACAAGTGCCATTATTCCAAAAGCAATAATAAAAACGGTAAGAATCGTTCGTAATAAATTTGAGCGAATCGAACTGAAAGCAATTCTAATACTTTCTCTGAACAGATTTTTCGAAAACATATTTTTACTTCTTACTTCAAAAATAATATAAAACACAACATTTGATCCATATAATATCATTTTTTTAAATACAATAAAGATTGAAGTTTATAAATGAAATTTGTAATTTTACTTCTATTCTGTAATGTGATGTAATGCAAATTACTTACTGATGATTGTAAGGACTTCCCATATTATATTTAAAAACCCATTTATTCAAAGTAATAATTATGTTTAATCCCAAAACAAGTTATGCGAAAATTGCATACGATGTTATTTTGTTTTTTGTATCTACCGGGCAAATAAGAAAAACAAGTGAAGATAAAATATCTATGGATCTGAAATTGAATCGGGCTTGTATTGTTTCAATATTTGATTTAAATGATAATTTGTTGAGAAGTTATGGAGATATAAATCCAAAACATAGTTTTTTATATGATGAAATTATAGAAAATGCCATAGGTGCTGCATCAAAAGATAAAAATTTAGAACCAATTAAAAGTAGTCAGCTTAATCAAATAAAAGTTTGTGTAGATGTATTATCAGTACCTCATATAGCAGATAACCTTAAAGAACTTAAACCTCATAAACATGGATTATTTATTAGAGACAGATCAGGAAAATCGGGTTTTATAATGCCAAATATTAAAGGCGTAAATACGGTTGAAGAGCAAATAGAACAACTTAAACATAATATCGGAATATCCGAAGAAGATAATTCAAAGCTTGATATACTATTTTTTAAATCAACTCGCTACGATTAAAACTATGATTAAAAGTGTTAAAATAAATATTTACGGTAAAGTACAGGGTGTTGGTTTTAGGTACAGTGCATTGCAAAAGGCCAATGAATTAGGAATAACAGGTTTTGTAAAAAACCGAATCGATGGAAGTGTTTATATTGAGGCCGATGGCGAACATGAAATTATCGATGAATTTGTATTGTGGTGTAGAAAAGGGCCGGCGTGTTCGAGAGTCAATGATATCAAAGTTGTAGATATACCATTCAATGATTATAAATGTTTTGGAGTAAAGTAACTTATGGAAGCTCTGTTTTATCATAAAATTGATAATGAGAAAATTAAATGCGTGTTATGTCCTCATAACTGCATTATAAATAATGGAAAATCTGGAATTTGTAAGGTTCGGGTAAATACTAAGGGTATTCTTATTTCTGAAAATTACGGTGTCGTTTCATCAATTGGGTTTGATCCAATTGAGAAAAAGCCATTATATCATTTTTACCCGGGTACAGAAATACTATCGGTAGGTAGTTTAGGATGTAATTTGCAATGTAAATTTTGTCAAAACTGGCAAATATCACAAACATCTGTTAGCGAATTTGGAAGAGAAAGCAGGTTTTATAAACCTGATAAAATTATAGACTTAGCTTTATCAAGGGAGAATAATTCAGGAATAGCTTATACTTACAATGAACCAGTAGTATTTTTCGAGTTTATGATAGATATTGCTAAAAAAGCAAAAGAACATAATTTGAAAAATGTAATGGTTACCAATGGTTTTATTAATAAGGAACCATTAAATGAATTAAACAAATATATTGATGCTTATAGTGTAGATCTGAAAGCTTTCAATAACGATTTCTTTACCAAATATACAAAATCAAAACTTGAACCGGTTAAAGAATCTCTTTTAAATATTACTAAAGCAGGGAAACATCTTGAAATTACTACTCTTGTTATTCCCGGGTTAAATGATAATCCTGAAGAGTTTGAACAGATGGTTAAATGAATCAAGGAGAATTTAGGTAAAGATGTTGTTTTACATATTTCAAAGTATTACCCAACTTATAAACTTAATATTGAGCCAACATCTGTTGAAAAAATGCTTGAACTAAACGAAATTGCCTCTGATTATTTAAATCACGTTTTTTTAGGTAATGTGCTTTTATCTGAAGGAAACAATACTTATTGCCCTAATTGCAATGAAATATTAATTAACAGAAGTGGATATTTTACAAAATTGGAATCTGTAAATAAAAATGGAGATTGCACAAATTGTGGAACACATGTATTAAATCACATAAATTAACAAGAATGAAGATAAGGAAATCTGCTGTTGCCGGGAGATTTTATCCGGTCGATAAGGAATCATTAATTGAGCAAATAGAATCAATAAGGGAAAAGGAGTTGCCCAAAATAAATATTGATTTGAAAAATAATCAAATAATAGGAGGTGTTGTTCCGCATGCCGGTTACATGTTTTCCGCTTATCAGGCAGTTCATTTTTTCGAGATAATTAAACAGACAAGTCAGAAATTCGATACGGTAGTAATTGTAAATCCAAATCACACTGGGTTGGGACACGAAATATCATTTGACTCAAATGATATTTGGGAAACACCTCTGGGACAGGTTGAACTTGATATTGAATTTGGTCAGAGTCTTGGTATTGATATTTCTGATGTTGAACAAAAACATGAGCACTCAGGAGAGGTAATGATTCCTTTCTTGCAATATTTTTTAGATTATGATTATAAAATTGTCCCAATTACTTTATCTAATCAGACTTATAAAAATGCTAAATTTTTAGCAGAAAGATTATTTGAGAGCTCCAAAATATTGAACAGGAAGATATTAATAATAGCTTCATCAGACTTTTCTCATTTTCTATCACCCGAACAAGGAAAAGAAAAAGATGCTTTTGTACTTGAAAATATAATAACACTTGATTCACCGGCAATTGAAAAAGTAATTCATAAGAAGAATATTTCTGTATGCGGTTATGG
>DAOWML010000074.1 GCA_030643125.1 Bacteroidales bacterium | reverse complement strand
GATAATTCCGGTAACAGAAAAATTCAATTTCGAATTTAACCGATAATTAACTGATGGAGCTATATAAGAATTCATCATCGACATATTATTACCAAAACTACTATACCCGGTACCAACAGCAACAGAATATGATACTTCCTCGTGTCGTTTCATTAAGGTTCGATTATTGGGCTCTTCCTCTTTATTATCCTTTGCCAAAATAGATGAATCTAAAGGCTGGTAATATTTGGGCATTAATGGAAATACTTGAGAAAAACCACTAAAACTCAAAACAAAAATAAGTAATATGGCTAATATAGAAGTTTTCATTTTTTCAAGTTATCTAAGCTTTAAACGAACGACAAACAGTTTTTGTTTATTGTTATACATATTTTCATTACTTGCATTTACTTTCAATCTGCCTGTCATCTGGTAAATTTTACTAAAACACATATTACGTATAGCTTCAGTTAAGTTTTGTGCTTTATCAATCAATTATTTCAAGACACCCAAAGTTTTCTTTCATAAATGATTTAATCAGTCTAAATGAAATATTTTGGTCGAAAAGAAGTTTCATGAGGCATACAATTGTCTTCGTTCTTTGTTTGCAGCAAAAGACAAACAAGCATTAATTTGATTTTCGTTTAGTTCTGGATAATCTGCAATAATTTCTTTTCGTGTCATACCGTTAGACAACCATGATAAAACATCATAAACAGAAATTCGTGTGCCTTTAATAATTGGTTTTCCAAATCTCTTTTCTGTATTTATTTCTATGTATTTATTAAATTGTATCATAATACAAAAATAATCATTTATTTTGTTCTTATCAATTACCTTCCGAATCAATTCTAAGCACTTTTAATATTCCTTTTTCCTTTTTAAGTTTCGATATTAAGCCATCAAGATGTTTTGCGCTATCGACAAAAAGTTTTAGTTTGCCATCGAACATACCGTCGTTTGAATCAATTGAAATTGACCGCATTCTAACTTTTAAATCTTTCGATATAACATCAGTTATCTTACTTACCATACCCATTTCATCAACACCGGAAACTTTAATAGTAGCCTGAAACGATTTTTGGAAGCATTTTTTGTCCATTGTGCTTTTAAAATCCTATAATTGTACTTTTCCACTAATTGCCGTGCATTAGGGCAATTGGTTCTGTGTATTTTAATTCCTTCACTTACAGTAACAAAACCAAAAACAGAATCTCCCGGAATTGGACTACAACATTTAGCCAGTTTATAATCTAGATTTTTAATTTTATCATCAATAATTAAATAATCGCCCTGGTAACTTATTTCTTTTTCCTGGTTAATACTTTCTTTTTGTTCAGGAATCTCTTTCTCAGTTTTAACTTTTTTCTTATTATCAGTTAGAGCATCTTTAATATCCGTAACGTCTATTTTTCCACGTGCTATTGCGTAATATAAATCAACAGGAGTTTTAAGTTTATAATGTTTTAATAATCCATCAATTAATTGATCCTCAAATTTTATTTTCCAGTTTTTTAATCTTCGTTTTAATAACTCCTTACCTGTTTCGGCTTCTTTGAATTTTTCCTCGCGAAGGGTTGATTTAATCTTGGTTTTAGCTTTAGATGTAATTACAAAATTTAGCCAGTCTGTTTTTGGTTTTTGAGTTTTTGATGTAAGAATACTTACCTGATCGCCATTTTGTAATTGTTGCTTAATAGTTACATTTTTATGATTTATCATGGCACCAACACACTGATTCCCGATATCAGAATGAATATCGAAAGCAAAATCGAGAACGATTGACCCAGCGGGAAGTTTTTTTAAATCTCCGTTTGGGGTAAATACAAAAACTTCTTTATTGTAAAGATTTAATTTTAAATCGTCAATTGTTTCGTCATTTGCAACACCATTTGTTTCAATTACTTCGCGTATTTTTTGCATCCATTGGTCAATTCCCTTTTCGGCTTTAACACCTTTATATCGCCAGTGTGCTGCATATCCTTTCTCGGCAACTTCGTCCATTCGTTGTGTGCGAATTTGTACTTCGACCCACTTACTTTCCGGCCCTACAACTGTTGTATGTAATGATTCATAACCATTCGATTTTGGTATTGAAATCCAATCACGCAAACGTTTTGGATTAGGTTGATAAAAATCTGTTACAACTGAATATGCTCTCCAGCAATCAGCTTTTTCTTTCGAAGGTTTCGAATTTAAAATAATGCGAATAGCAAAAATGTCGTACACTTCCTCAAATTCCACATCCTGCTTTTTCATTTTTTGCCAGATTGAATATACAGACTTCGGACGTCCTTTTATGTCATAATCAATACCTTGTTCCTTTAATTCTTTTTCAACCGGAGCAATAAACTTTTTAATAAACCGGTTACGTTTAGCGGTTGTATTCTTTAGTTTTTTTATTATCTCTTTATACTTATCATTCTCGGTATACTTCATAGAAAGGTTTTCTAGTTCCGATTTAATATTATATAAACCCAAACGATGAGCCAACGGGGCATACAAAGAGAATGTTTCTAAAGAAGTTTTAATTTGATAATCTTCAGGCAAATTATTTAATCCACGCATGTGGTTTAGTAACACGGCAAGTTTAATCAGTATTACACGTACATCTTCGGCCAGAGTTAAAAGCATTTGCCTAAAATTTTCAGCCTGATTTGCAGATGCTTTTGTATTGATATCAGTTATTTTAACTAATCCATATACAATAAGCTTAATGGTTTTATCGAATTCCTTTTCTATTTCATCTATTGTAATTTTCTTATCGATTACCGCCTGATATAATAATGTTGCAACTACCGACCTTGTTCCCAGCCCAATCTGATCAACAACAATGATAGTAGTTTCTAAAGTATCCAGAATCGCTGGTCCTCCGGATGGTGATCGTTTTTCTTCTGAAGCATCTAAAGCAATATCGAATGCTTTTCGAATTAATTCGAGTTCTTTCTTTTTAGTAAAGTTTTCTGATAACTGTAATAATTCGCGATATTTATTAATGACATTTTTTCGTTCTCTATCAGTAATCTTTCCTTCTGTCTTTTTATCGAAATTTATTTTTGATAACATTTTTACAGTATTTTGAAATTGTCAGCATCAAGTGCGACCGGAAATTTTTCCCTGAATAGTTCTAAATCGTCTAACGATATTTCGACATTAATTATTTCATCCTTGTACTCTTTTGTCACACCTAAAATTCCTCCTTTTGGGTCAATAACCATAGTATCACCAGAATAAGTAATTCCTTCACCATCGCCACCTATTCGATTTACTCCAACTACATAGGATTGGTTTTCTATTGCCCTGGCCTTTAATAGAGTTTTCCATACTTCCCGCCTACTCTCAGGCCAACTTGCAATATAAATCAACAGATCGTAATCATTTTTATTTCTACTCCACACCGGAAAGCGTAAATCATAACAAATAAGAGGACAAATTCGCCAGGCATTATGTTTGAAAATTGTTTTGCTTTCGCCTTTCGTATAATCTTCATGTTCTTTCTCCATGCGAAATAAATGACCCTTATCATAAGTATAATATTCTCCATTTGGAAACATTACAATAAGCCGGTTATAGTATTTCTTATTTTCTTCAATTATAATACTTCCAATAAGAATCTTTTCAATCCTTTTAGATTGCTCCTTCATCCAATTGAATGATTTGCCATCCATTTTTTCAGCCATTTTTACAGCATCCATGGTAAATCCTGTTGTAAACATTTCGGGCAAAATAACCAACTCTGAATCAGCAGGTAAGTGATCAAGTTTATTTGCAAATTGATTTAAATTCTTATCAACATTTTTCCAGGCTAATTCAGTCTGGATACATGAAACAGTAAGATTATTTGTCATTTTATTTTGTAATATATTTTTCAAAGATAAAAAATAGTTTTAGGTTCTTGCCTTAGGCTTAAAATTGAATGTCGAATAAAGATCAACGATTTTAGAATTATGAATTACTTATCATTTTTATAAATCTAAAATTAACATTCGTTAATCGGTGTTCTTAAATCATTAATTAAAATGGAAAATGTATTCGATTTAATATTCCTCTATGCCATTAAACAAGATAAGGCCACACAATAAAATTTAGATTTACGGCTTTCGCTACGAGACATGACAACAACCGGTTTTATTGTTCCCTGAATCAATCCTGCTAATTCGCCGTCGCCGAACAACATTAAGCCTTTATAAAAGCTATTTGCCGATTCGAGCGATGGGAATATCAAAGCATCTGCTTCGCCATTAATTGGCGTTGGTACACCTTTAATTTTAACACTTTCTTTATCACAGGCCAAAAATATATCTAATGGTCCATCTATTGTGCAATCTGGTATTTGTCCACGATCAACCATTTTACAAATCTGGGTATAATCAGTACTATAATGAAAACTATCATTTACTTTTTCAGAAGCTCCGATAAGAGCTATTTTTGGATTATCAATTCCAAACTTTTTGGTCATCTGAATGGTATAATTAACCATTGCAATTTTCTGCTTCAGATCGGGATAAGGAAGAACTGCGGTATCCGAAACAAACAATAGCTTTTCGTATTTTGGCAATTCCAGGGCACAAACATAAGTCATAACAGCTTTGGGAGGTAATAAACCTTTTTCTTTGTCGAGAATAGCTTTCAGAAATTTATCTGTACCAATTAATCCTTTCATTAATACATCAGCTTCATCATCACGAACCATACGTACCGCTTCCTTAGCTGCCAATGCATGGTCAGGAATATCAATAATTTGAAAAGATTTAGGTTTAGCATTTTCGCCAATCAATGCTTCTTCAATTTTACTTTTGTTACCGATAAGAATCGGTGTTGCAAAACCTTTTTCCTGAGCTTCGATAAGTGCTCCGATAGTATTTTCATCTTCAGCAACCGCAACTGCAATTTTTTTATTTAAACCCGACTCGCACAAATGTTGCACCATCTGGTCCAATGAGGTAATTGTATCCATATCTTAATATTTAATCAATCTCAAATTAATAAAATCACACGAAACTAATGTTTTCCTGCCAAATTACAAATATTTCAATGTTACAAACTGAAAGTATTAACTTGAGTTCGAAATAAAAATACTTAAAAAGGTGCTAAGCGACTGGTTTTTTAAAATACATCAAAATTAGCAGTCTTATTATCATCTTGTTAGCAAATACGCTAAACACCTAGAGTTCAATTATTTTAGTTTTTAGACTGGACTTATTAATCATTGACTAAGTGCTTATTAAAAAATAACCTTTACATCTTGACTTGCTCTTTTGCTTATTTTCTTCGTTATAAAAGTATTAAATAAACTGTGGCTATTCGCAACTTTTATGTCTTAAAAATAAACAAAATAACTTCATCAATTTTGCAAACTTTATTTCTTAACAAGCACTAACCAAATACCTTTTTCAGCAAATCGCTTACTCGTGCTGCAGGATTCTTTCTTATTTCTTTTTCTTCTTTGGCTATCTGTACAAATAATCCATCAATTGCTTTATTTGTAACATAATCGTCCAAATCAGGATTTACTTTACTTACAAATGGCAGTTTATTATATGATGTAAAAACGGTATTCCAATATTTGGTAGCTCCAACTTTATCGAGCGATACTTTAATTACAGGCTTAAATTTTTCAACAAGTTGTGTTCGGGTATGATCTTCAAGAAAACGGGTCGCAGCATCATCATTTCCGTTTAAAATATTCATCACATCCTTTAATGTCAATTCTTTTATGGCTGTTACAAATATATCTTTTGCACCATTAGCAGCATCTTCAGCCGCACGATTCATCGACTCAATAGCGTCATCAACTGCCTTACCCTGACCCAACATTCTTAATTTTTCTTCTACTGATTTTGCTTCATCGGGCATAGGAATTTTAATCGCAATATCTTTAAAATAACCATCAGGTTTAGACAATTGCTCCACTCCTTTTTCTATTCCAATTGTTAGTGCTTCTTTGAGTGCTTTTCCGACTTCTTCTTCAGTAAGTTCAGTTGTTACTGTTTCTTCAATAACTTCATCTACCGATTCTTTCACTTTTTTCCAAAACTGGGCATTAACCGCAGAAGCAATAAATAGCAGAACAAATGTAAAATACATGCTTTTTTTCATGACTTATAATTTATGATTATTTACCAAATTTAGTGTTATAATGATTCTTTTAATAATCTTTTTAACAAATTTTAAATCAGAACAAAAAAAGCACGGAAATATTATCCATGCTTTTCGTTGTTGTTTGTATATATTAATTTATTTTTTCAACATCTTTTAAAGCAGCAAAAACCGGCTTAATTACCCAGTTTCCTGTTTTATCAATAATTCCCCATTTATCTTCAAGTTTAGCAGCGGCATATCCATTTTTAAAATTCCGTACACCATCGAATTGTGGTTGTATAACCCATTCCATATTGCTGTTATAAAAACCAATTTTTTCGTTCTTCTTTCCTTTTGCTAATCCTCCATGAAATTCGGATATGGTTTCAGAATCGTCAAACTGAATTATTTCTCCTTTTGTATTTAGATAAACCCACTTTTCATTATGTTTAACTTTTGCCAGTTTTGTTACAGGATCAAAATCATTTGCAATAAAAATTTGTGGTTGAATTGCCCATTCGCCTGCCGGATTAAGATAACCGATAGTAGCAACATTTGTTTTAGCCCATGCCAAGCCAGCATTAAAATATCCTACACTCACAAACCGTGCTTCTATAACCACATTGGCATTTGCATCGATAAAACCGTATAAGCCATTTGCTGCTTTATACGGAGCCAGATTTTCTGAAAATGGTTTTATAGCAACAACTCCGGGAATTTCAACTAATTTTTCCTTACCTTGTTTGTCGATTATATAATAATTGGCACCAATCTGTGCAATTGCATAACCTTCTTTAAAAGAAGATACTTTACTATATTTTGCAGGAATTGCTAGATTCCCGTCAGAATTTAAATAACCCCAGTTTCCATTAACACGAACTGGTACCAGACCCTCTTCAAATCCTATAACACCAAAAACTTCTTTTAAGCCAAAATCTGATATTTCAGTTTGCAGAGTTTCGCCCTGAATATTAATAAAAAAGTATCCTTCCTTTTTTTTAAAAATCGGTGCATATCCATTTTCAGAAAACTCATAACATTTTCTGTACTGAGCATTGATTATAAAGTTACCATCGAGATTAATATAACCCCATTCCTTTGAGTCCATTGGTCTTGCTTGTATCACATAAGTCTGTGCAAAAGAACTACATGTTAGAAATAAGAATAAACCCGTTGTTAATAAATAGCTTTTTATCATCATATTGATTTTTGGATTAATATTTAAAATTTAGCACTTTCTGCGTCTTCTTTTACTATCAGCTCCTTTGCTTCCAAGAATTCCCCAACCACCACTACCAATTATAAAACCAAACGCATACCATGCACCATTATTATTTTGAGCATATACAGTTACATCATCGCGAAATAACATGGCTACTAAATCAAAAGGAGCAATAATTCCGTGTAGCAATCCGCCCCAGAAACCATAGGTTTGACCTTTGAGGCAAGCATCTACAACCTCTTTATTAGCACATGCCGAGAATAAAACGAGGCTTATAAAACCTACTAATAAAAGGATTATTGCTTTTTGGTTTTTAAATGTTTTCATATAGTCTCATTATTCAAATTCATTAAATCATTTAATAAAGTTTGAAGATAGTAATATATTTTCAAACCTCAATAAAAACTCGATTAAGTGCAGTTGCGAGTAATATCATTATCTTTTCATTTCATTTATAATGAATATCCGTATAATTACCTGTAAATTATCAAATTAATTGAAGTATTCTCTTTGTAATACAGATTGTGAAATTTTACTACTGGGGCCATCTCCTCTGGCAACATTGACAGATACTTTACCTTCAAGTGCCTGAAATATCTCTGATACATTACTATGCGTAAAGCCAGGACAAAGCATAATGGCATCTATCTTCTCCTTCTCATAAATACTTTTTGAAATTTTTATTGCTTCGTCTTGACTTTTCACAACAAATGTCATAAGTCTATACTTTCCTGTATCAATAATACTTTTATGTTTTTCATAATCTGCATCAGGTGCATGTGCTAAAAATAATGCCTTAAAAGCCATGAATTACCCCCTTTTTATTTTGAATTTCAACTTGATTATAAATATGTTTAAAATTAGTAAAACAATTTGTTGGTGACAATTATTTTAGTTTATTAATCAACTTACTTCCTCAAATTCTTTTGGATATTCAACAACACCAGAAACATCTTTTAATCCATCGCTTACCAACTCAATTGCCATAAATACTTCATCAGGCACATCAAAGGGAGCTTTAATTCTCCACCTGCTTGCCGGTAAAAATCCAAATTTCGGGTAATAATCCTTATGTCCCAAAACAAATACAGATTTAAAACCAAGTTCTTCTGCAATTTCAAATCCTTTAATAATTAATTGCCCTCCAATTCCTTTATTCTGAAAGTCAGGTAGCACTGACATAGGTGCTAATGCGAGCGACTCATGTTTTTTTGAATCGTCTTTAATTTTTATTGGAAAGAACAAGATATGTCCGACAAGCTTATCATTGGATTCTGCAACAATCGATAATTTATTTATAAAATCCGGATTTAACCTTAATTTCTCAATCAATAATCCTTCGTCTGCTTGTCCAAACGCTAAATCGTTGACATTTTTTATCCCTGCATAATCATTAATTGTTTCGGGTCTGAGATCAATTTTCATAGCACCTGGGTTATTTTTGTTTTTACACACAACGATCCCTCGTTAAACTATCGTG